>JAFTDG010000047.1 GCA_017454325.1 Desulfovibrio sp.
ATTTTATTGTTATAAAATATATTCCTGAATTATCATGGTTTTTGGTTGTGGAATCCTACATGGGAGATTTTTTATATAAATTCAGAAACACTATGTTCGTAGCGTGTGCACTCATAGCTGCGATACTGATCATTCTCATAGTGTTCATCAGTAATATCATTTCAAGGGCTGATAAAAAAACAAAATTGGCTCTTGAAGAGCGTACGAGGTATTTTCAAGATGCAACACGTAATATGTTCGGCAGTATCTATGAAATAGATGTTACGAAGGATATTTTCTCCCCTGAAAGTAAATTGCGACAGTTTGATGCCCTTAAAAATATGGGTGAGCTTAGTTATTCCGAGAGCCTTCGTCTTTTTGTGCAGCGCTTTATTAAAAAAGAATTTCAGGAGAATTTCCTTGCGACGTTTTCGTGCAAAAATATCCTCCTTGAATACGGCAGGGGCATAGAACATATCAGTATGGATTGTCAGTTCCTTGTTGGTGAGGCTTATCAGTGGTTGCGTTTTGACGGTTATATCTTTTTTATTGAGCGCGATAAAAGCGTTCACATTTATCTGTATTCCAAAAATATCAATACTGAAGTTACAATTATGGCCGAGGCACGTACGGATGCCCTGACGGGGTGTATGACACGTGGGGCCATGGAACAGGCCATAGAAGAGGCTCTGATGCTGGATAAAGAAAAGCTGTATGCCTTTTTTATTATTGATATTGATAACTTCAAGCGGGCCAACGATACATTTGGCCATGGTTTTGGTGATTTCTGCATTCAACAGTTTGCCATCGGCATACGCAAGGCATTTCGCAGTAATGATATCATTGGACGTATCGGAGGGGACGAATTTGTTGTTTTCCTGCACTGTCCTAGTAGGGAATGGGTTCAGGAGAAGGCTGTGCAGCTTGTGCGCACTCTTGATATGGATTGTGAGCAAGGCAAGGCCCGGCTTCATATCTCTTCGAGTATTGGAGTTGCCTTATATCCGCATGACGGTGAAGATATGGCAACGCTGTACCATAATGCCGATGCCGCTCTGTATGTAGTCAAGGAAAATGGCAAGAATAATTATCAATTTTTTGGAGATGCCGCTGTCTGCGGTATGGATAAAAATAACCACGTTCTTACGGCTGAAGACGATAATTAGCCGTATAATCATCTGGTTGATGTCCATACTTTCGCACGGAAAAAGTTCACGGCTGGTAATAAAGAGCCGAGGCGCAGCTGCCCTGTGGTTCTTTGGGTTTATTGGTGTGTCTACAGGGTTGCCAGTATATATTGTGCTAAGGTTCAGGGCTCGTCTGTGTGCTATGGAAGGGATACGCTGCCATAACGTGCCGTGTGCACGGAGCGGAGTGTGGAATTTGTCCAGGTAACGGATACTTCGCCGTCACGTCCCGTATACAGCAGAGGAACGCCTGTAGCGGCAAGCCAGTCACGCAGCGGTTTTGCGGGATAGCCATAGCGGTTTGCCAGCCCGCAGGAGGCTATTACAAGTTTTGGCTGTACAGCTTTGTAAAAAGTTTGCATAAAACTGCTGCCTGAACCGTGGTGTGGGGCTACGAGCACTTCCGCTTGCAGATTGTCACCGTTAGCCAGCAGACGTTGCAGTACTGGGCGTTCGGCGTCGCCAATGAACAGGGCAAGACCACGATTATGCCAAACAAGCCTGGCTACTACAGAGGCATTGTTGCCTTGCCATTGTGATGCTTCGTCAACAGGTGGATGCAGAATTTCCAGGCGCAGTCCTGGGGTATCAGTCAGCAGCACATCACCGTAGCGCAAGGCTTGTGCGTGATTGCGACGGCGTACTTCTTCCCACTGTTTCCCCTTCTCTCCCTTGTTGCTGCGTCCGTTATCCAGAAGAAGTGGCACGTCGAAATGTTCCAGTACATACAGCAGGCCACCCATGTGATCTAGGTCTGGGTGTGTGTTCAGTACACCGGCCAATCTTGGTGCGTCATTGCGCGTCAAGGCTGGGCCGGTCAGCATGCGGCCTGGTTCAAAACGGGAGGATGCACTGCCACCGCCATCCAAGAGCAGCCGTGTGTGCCCTGGCAACTGCAGTATGAGTGCCTGACTTTGGCCTACATCCAGTATGCTAAGACGTATTTCGTCGCAGAGGCGGTCTGCCGTGCGCTGCAGTGGCCCAATGCAGAGCAGTATAATGCCTGCCAGCCGCAGGCGGCGTATCGCTGCCGGTAGGCTGCTGCGACCGACCTGTGCTGCCAGTGCAGTAAGCAATGCTGCAAATGCAGGTAATGCCGTCCAGTGGGGACGCAATAACGCCGGACTTTGCAGCCACCCCAAGTTGGCTATCCAGTCAAGTCCGTCAACAAGCAACTGGCAGGGCAGCGCTGCCACCTCCAAGGCAAGCCAGGCTGATGCCTCAAGACCAAGCGCAGAGCACAGCAAGCCCAATGCGGCTGTTGGTAGTACCAGACCGTCTGCAATGGGCAGCCAGAGCAGATTGAAAGCAAACCAATGCCCCATGTTGCCGAAAAGCAGCAGGTTAAGAGGCAGGAGAGCTATTTGCAGGATCAGGGAAATAAGCAGAATATACCACAGTGTTCGCCATACGCGGCGTGAAAAGCTGTACACCAAGGGGGAAGATATTTCTGTGGCTTTGGCAAAGGGATTATGGCAGCGTAGCCAGGGCAGGGCGAGGCCGATAGCCGTTACACAGAGTGCAGAGAGTTGCAGACCTGTGTCTAATACGGTTAAAGGGGCTACAATACTTATGCCCAGAAGGGCGACACATAGTACATCCAGTGTGGTGTGGGGGCTGCCCCAAAGCGTAAACACTGCCAGCACTGCCAGCATGGCAGTAGCTCGCAGCAGAGAGGCAGGTGCATTGCCGAGCCAGAGGTAAAGAAATGCCAGAGGCAAACTTGCCAGAAGCGTCCAGAGGAGGCGGGGGCGTTGCAGATAGAATTGGGGGCTCAGACGTGCAATGGTCAAAATGCAGAGGAGCCCTGCTAATCCGGCAACGGCAAGATGTTGGCCTGAAAGCGCAAGGCTATGTGCTAAGGTGGCAGCTGCAAAATTGTCCAAGGTCTTTTGCTCTAAATAGCGACGGTCGCCAAAGAGCAGTGCCAGGAGAATGGCCTTGCCTTGGGGAAAGTCTGTCGCGGGAGTCATGACGATCATTTTATCTGCAGGTATATTTTTATCTTGTGCCTTGGTTGACAGAAGGGTACGCAACAATGCTTGTCGCAGGGCTTCACGCCATCTTGCCAGGTGTGTGGCCTCGCCATGCACACGGGGCTGCCCACTATCCCCTTTGCTCCAGATGCGCCATCGCACCCCCTGTGCAGCCTGAGTGATGCCCCAGTCGGGCAGTTTCTGGTTGGCAAAGCCATGAGCTGGTATTATACGTCTGGAAAGACAGACCGTCTGTCCTGGCAAGGGTGATTCGTATGCGGGTGATTCCCATGTCCATTGGACAAGGCCCGAAAGAGGTGGGCTGTCTGATGTACCAGTTTTGTCTTGTCTGGTAGCTGGGTGCATATTTTCGAGTAAGATGCGCAGACGATCGCCTGGTAGACCTCTTGTGTTTCGCACCATTCCGCAATAGCGTCGAATGCCTGTCCATTCTTGCTCATCAATAGGGGCAGGAGTTGCACGCAGGGGATCACCATAGAGCTGCCATTGGGCCGTCAGCAGTCCCCCCAGCAAACAGAGCATGACAAGAACAAGACGTGGGCAGCGCCAGAGACGATCGTCAGTCCACAGGAGCAACAGGGCGCAGATAGTGGCCGGAAAGGGCCAGGGTGCGGCCAGAATGCCCGCTATCCAAAAGGCGAGATATGTCTGCCAGAGCAGAGGTGCCTGGAGGGGGAGATGCCGCATGGATGCCTCTGAACTATATGGATAGTCTGTATTTTTGCCTGTTGCGGCAAATACCGTCAAGGGGTGCGCCAAAGATAAATCAGTTGCTGTTTATGGCATGAGCCGTGAACATAGATTTAAGGGAGATTGTATTATGTATACATATTGGCTTGTAGGTGTTGGGGCCGTAATTGGTATGCTGTCTTGCTGGCCCATGTGTTCGGAGCTTACCGCAGCGCCGGCGCAGAATGCGCAGACTGCGGCGTCCTCTATGGAACAAACATTGGATGCGGCTTGGCGTGCATATAATATTGGTCAATACGCCAAAGTTGTGCAGATGGTGACTCCCCTGGCATCTGATGGTAACCCGCGTGCACAGGTAATATTGGCCCGCTGCTACGAAAATGGATTGGGAGTTCCGCAGGATATGGAAATGGCAGCTAAGTGGTTGCGCCTTGCTGCTGATCAGAATTACAGTGAAGCTCAAGTTAAGTTGGCTTATTTGTATGAATTGGGCGTTGGAGTGGCCGGCAGGGACGAAAAGGCTGTGTCTGATTTGATGGTTCGTGCTGCTGAAGCGGGAAACGCCGAAGCACAATTTACTCTGGGTCTCTACTATAGCCAGGGGCGTTATGGATATCCAAAAGATCAGTCGCAAAGTTTCGCCTGGGCTTTGCGTTCTGCAGAACAGGGATACGCTCAAGCCGAACGCTATGTGGGGGCCTGTTATGAATACGGCGTTGGGGTGGAGCAGAATAAGGAGCAAGCAGACCTTTGGTACGGACGTGCAGCACGCCAAGGCCTGCATAAAGAAGGCAATGTCTTTCCCAATTCGCGTCAATACACAATGCCGTAGGCATTGTTATTTATCTTGTGCAGATGCAGCCGAAACTTATTTCTTTTAGAGGATGACATGAAGACGGAATCCCTGTGTTTACATGCAGGCTACAGCCCCAGTAACGGAGCCCCTCGCGTGTTGCCCATAGTGCAAAGCACTACCTTCAAGTATGCCACCACCGCCGAAGTAGCCAGGCTTTTTGATCTTGCTGAAGCCGGTTTTTTTTATACACGTCTGGGCAATCCTACGGTGGATGCTGTGGAAAAAAAAATTGCTGCTTTGGAAGGGGGTGTAGGTGCATTATGCACATCGTCCGGCCAGGCAGCGAGCATGCTTGCTGTACTCAACGTGGCCGGATGTGGAGATCATATTGTCAGCGCGGCCAGCATTTATGGTGGTACCTTTAACCTTTTTGCCGTCACTTTGAAGAAACTGGGTATTGAAGTGACGTTTGTGGACCAGCAGGCACCAGATGTCGCATTGGAAAAGGTCTTTCGCCCAAACACGCGCGCAGTGTTTGGTGAAACTCTTTCCAATCCTTCCATGGATGTGCTGGATATTGAACGGTTTGCCGCTTTAGCGCACAGGCATAATGTTCCACTGATTATTGACAACACCTTTGCCACCCCGATTCTCTGCCGTCCCTTTGCTTTTGGGG
This sequence comes from Desulfovibrio sp., assembly GCA_017454325.1. GTDB lineage: Bacteria > Desulfobacterota > Desulfovibrionia > Desulfovibrionales > Desulfovibrionaceae > Desulfovibrio. The sequence continues at coordinate 5,326 of JAFTDG010000047.1, forward strand.
CGGATATCGTAGTGCACTCCACCACAAAGTATATGGATGGTCACGCCTTGCAGATGGGCGGTGTGATCGTGGACAGTGGCAATTTTGACTGGAGTGCAGGGAATTACCCAGAGCTCACAGAACCCGATGCCTCATACCATGGCCTGGTCTATGCACAGGCCTTTGGCAAGGCTGCCTATATCGCGAAGGCCAGGGCGCAACTCATGCGCGATATGGGGTGTTGCCAGAGTCCGCAAGGAGCCTTTTATATTAATCAGGGGCTGGAAACTTTGGCTGTGCGCATGGAACGCCATTGCCGCAATGCCGAAGCAGTGGCAGCCTGGCTGATGCAGCATCCGGCAGTGGAATCGGTCAATTACCCGCGACTGCCGGGCCATCCGCAAAAAGCCATGGTTGACAAGTATTTACCAAACGGCGCAAGCGGGGTTATTTCATTTTCCCTGAAAGGCGGGCGCGAGGCGGGCGCACGGTTTATTGACGCCTTGAAGATGATTTCCCTGCAGGTACATGTGGCTGACATACGCACTTGTGTACTGCACCCGGCAAGCTCAACCCACAGGCAGCTCACGGACGCCCAGCTACAGGAAGCCGGCATTACGCCGGGCATGGTGCGTCTATCTGTGGGATTGGAACATGTGGATGATATCCTTGCTGATCTGGAGCAGGCACTGGCATAGGCAACATCTCCTATTGCGTCACCCGAGCGGCCTTTTTTCTGTGGGCCTTTGGCTTCTGCTTCTGCAGAGAATGTGAGGTGGCTTTTGCCCGTGAGGATACCTTGCGTTGCCTTGCCGTCTGCGTTGCTTGGCGATAGGAGGGGCTTGCAGGCCTTGATGTGAGGTGCGGTGGCTTGCTCCTGGGAAGGGGGTTGCTCGCGTCCTTTACGTGTGCGGCAGGTTTTTGTGCGGTTATGGTAGATTTCCTTGGGTGACCCGGCGGTATGCGGTAGCCCAGCGCTGCGTAGATTTGTCGTATGTTAGTGCCATGACGGAATCCGGCCTCAAGGATTCTGGTGGCGGCAGAGTCCCTGCTCTTGCGGCTTGTTCCGCCCATGATCACGGCTAGAAGGCGTGTTTTGCCACGTACAGCTGTTACTATGATGTTGTAGCCAGACGCAATTGTCCAGCCTGTCTTAAGCCCTGTAACTCCGGGCACCACGCCAAGCAGCGTGTTTGTATTGGGCAGAAAACATTTTCGATGCGTTAGCGCATGTGCTGCATGGTAGCGCAAAGCTTCGGGGTGGACTTTTAGATACGTGCGGGCCAGCAGGGCCATATCGCGGGGGCATGAGCGCTGGCCAGCGGCGGGAAGGCCGGAAGGATTTTTGAAGTATGAATGCTGCATGCCCAGTTTGCGAGCTTTGTGGTTCATAGCCTGGACAAAACGTCGTTGACTACCACTTACACGCAAGGCCAGGGCAGTGATGGCGTCATTGCCTGAGGCAACGGCCGCACCGGTGAGCAAGTCACGCACAGGAACACGTTCGCCAACGCGTAGATGCATGGAAGAGCCCCCCACTGTGGCCGCTGCAGACGGAATACGTATCCGTTCCGTTAATGTGAGTTTTTTGGCTTTCACCGCATCCAATGTGAGAAAAAGAGACATGACCTTGGTCAATGATGCTGGGGGAATAGGCATATCTGCCTTGTGTTCAAATAGTACCTTGCCTGTGTCCAGATTTATCAGAATGGCCGCGCGCATTCCTCTGATGGCCAAAACCTGACAGGGAAGCAAAAGGACAACGAGCACAGCAAACAAGGGGAATAGGTGGTACAGTCGTCTGTCTTTCTTGCGAGCTGGGCAGGAAACGGCAAAATCAGCTGCCATGGCGGTAATAGCGGTGGCCTTCTTCCACCGCCTGTAGGGCAAAGGCCAGAAGTACGGGACCGAGAATAAGCCCTTCAGGACCAAAATTAGCAACGCCGCAGAGAATGGCGATAATCAGTACAAAGAAGGGTGCCTGAATGCCCTGCCGCAAGAACAGGGGGCGCAGCACACTATCAACCCCGGCCACAACAATGGCGCACCACAGCGCAAGCCCCACAGCGGCCACACTCTTCCCTGTAAACCACAGAGAGAGGCATAACGGCCCCCATACGAGGGCTGTGCCCACTGTGGGGATGGGGGCCACAAGCGTAGCTAGCAATCCCCAAAAGGCCGGCTGGTGAATGCCCGCAAAAGCAAAGGCAATGCCACAGAGTACACCTTGTACTAGAGCTACAAGTACTACGCCTAGCAATATGCCGCGCAGGGCGTGGTGAATGGCGAGAGTAAACCGGCCTAGCATATCCTGTGGCAAATGGAGCATCCTCCCTGTGATTTTACGAATCTGTCTGGCGTATACAGTGAATAGTGCAGTTAGGGTAATAAAGAGAAAACTTGTCCAAAGCACGGTCATGGTGCCACCGAGAAATTCTACCCCCCTTGTGAAGATCAGGTTCATGGCATCGTCAAAAAGGGTACCCAAATTTTGTAAAAATTCATTGAGCATTTTTTCTATGCGAGGGTAGTCAGCCAAGCTTTGCCGCCACTGTTGTACGTTGGCTATCCATTCGGGGGGTAGTTGAAAATTATTATTTTGTAGTTCCCGCAATCGGGCAAAACCTGCTGTAGCCTGCGGAGAAACCAGAAGCGCCAATGTGGCGACAGGAACCAGCATGCAGGTCAGCAATATGGTGATATAGCATGTCAACGGCATATGGTGTGAGAGTGCTCGGCGTAAAGCGCCAAAGCGAATTGGGGGGGATTGCTGCTCAATGAATTTGCGCCAAGCAAGTGCCCGTCGCTGGAGCCTTCGATACAATGGCAGTGAAAGACACGACAGACAGGCGGCCATAAGAATGGTCATGGGATTGCGCCACAATAGCAAAAACCAAGCCAGAACACCCAGCAGGTAGAGAAGACGGGGCAACATCAGTGGCATACACAACTCTTGTGTTAATACATACAATGCACATCTGAAGACATGCCAGCATTCAGAAGCATAACAAAGGCAGCAATTACTGCCAAGTGCTGTAAAGGGGAAGTGGGTGGATTACAGGTGAGGAATCTCAGCCTCTTTGCCGTTGTTGATGGCATCTAGATAGAGGGCCCATGCTTCACCAATGGCAAAAAGCCGTTCACGGGGAATACTTTCACTGTCGTAGGTGATGAGTACGGAGCCACTTGTACTGTTGCCTTCTACAGCCTCTACGCCAGAAATAGTTTGAATTTCTTGCGTGGCAGTTTGCAGTACATCTTCACGGCGCAAGGCAGGATGGCGTATGCGTACACGTCCGTCTACAAAACTTCGGACGTATTTAAGCAGACGTAGCGAATTCAAGTTCACGAGTTCTTACTCCTTAGACACAGGATGTCCTTCGGGAGATGCGGCCGGCAGATGTGGTCGCATAGCGTTGAGTGCCACTGCTAAGGTGGTCATATTGTGTAACAGAGCTGATGGCCCAGGGCCCAGTAGCATGAACAGGCCGCCCAGCAGGAAAAGGCTATTGAGGACCATAGTGGTCACAAAATTGCTGTGAATGCGGTTTAGAGTGCGTTGTCCCAGCTCGCGCGCATGTACAAGCCCTTCCAGACTTGGCTGCATCAACAGAACATTAGCTACCTCGCGAGCCAGATCCGTACCGTCGCTCATGGCTACTCCCACATGCGAGGCGGACAAAGCGGGAGCATCATTGATACCGTCGCCCACCATGAGTACCTTGTATCCTTCGTTGGTAAGCTCCTGAACAATCTGAGCTTTGTCGGCAGGCAGGATTTGTGAGCGATATTCTGTGATGCCTACTTTGGCGGCCACAGCCTTGGCCGTACGTTCATCGTCGCCAGTGAGCATGAGCACGCGTTTGATGCCAAGTTTACGCATCTTGCTGATCACATGGGCAGCCTCTGGCCGTAGTGGGTCTTCTATGGCGACCATACCGGCAGCTTTTCCTTCTTCGCACATAAATAGCAGGGAACGCCCCATGGCGGCTTGACGGTTGATCTCCGCATCCAGAACGGAAAGGTCAACTCCTTCATCATGTTCAATATAATGACGGCTACCTACACAGAGTTTTTTGCCGTGCAGTGATGATGCCACACCGTGCGCCACTACATATTTCACATGGGCATGCTCTTCGGCATGATGCAATTTTTCTTCTTCTGCCTTGTGCACCACAGCTCGGGCTACGGGGTGAGGGAAGTGTTCCTCAAGGCAGGCCATGATGCGAAGCACTTCATCCCGGTTGAAGCCAGGGGCAGGGATGATTTCTGCTACCTTGGGGCTGGCCTGGGTAAGGGTGCCTGTTTTGTCAAAAACAAGCGTGTTCACTTCGTTGAGCGCTTCCAGATAACGACCGCCTTTGATGGCCATGCCGTGGCGTGCTCCTTCCCGCATGGCAGTGAGTACGGCAAGTGGCGTGGCCAGTTTGAGAGCGCATGAGTAATCCACCAGCAGTACAGAGGATGCCCTGCGGAAATTTCTCGTCAACAACCAAACTAGGCCTGCCAGGCCAAAGGTAAAAGGAACAGCCATGTCGGCCATGCGTTCAAATTTCCCTTGTATGTCGGCCTTGAGAGACTCTGATTCTTCAATAAATTTGACTACTTGCCGTAGGCGGGTTCCATCGCCTACATGGCGGGCACGAATTACAAGACGGCCTTCTTCCACTGCAGTGCCGGCATATACAGAAGCACCTACGCTGCGGAGTACTCCCAGAGGCTCACCGGTCATGGTGGACTGGTTGACAAGCCCTTCACCGTCCACAATTTCGCCGTCAACGGGAATGGAACCGCCTGCCCGTACGACGACTAAGTCTCCAACATGTACCTGTGCCAAGGGGACGGAAATTTCTTCGTCGTTCACCAACAGCCATACACTCTCAACATTAAGAGCCAAGCTTTCCGTTAGAGAGGCCATGGAACGGCGGCGTGTCCATTCTTCCAGTGTCTCGCCAAGACCCAGCAGGAGAGTGAGCATACTCACCGTTCGAAAATCTCGCATGAGAAGTGAGGTGCCGATGGCGGCCGCGTCAAGAACTTCAACACTAAGGCGTCCGTGTAACAGTGATGTGAGCCCCTTGAGCAGGAAGGGAATTGCTCCCAGTATGCTTGTTGCCGTGCGGGCTATCAAAGGAAGGAATGGACGTACAAAAATATAGCGTAAGAGCGGCATGAAGCCGCGTACAGGAGAGATCTCTGCCCTATATGGATGTGCTGGCACATCAAACTGGCCGTCTGTGTCGGCGGCTCCCAGTAACAGTGTTAGCGCCTGGGTCCGGCTTGCATCGGAATCATAAAAAAAGAGTATACTTCCAAGACGTGGATTTGCCCGTACTCCGTGGATGCCGTCCAGAGAAGAGAGTGCACCTGCAAGAGCTTCTGACTGGACAGCATGCAGAGACCGATCTGCGCGAATTCGCAATCTGCCGGAATTGGGGCCGGTAACACCGTGCAACTCATGGACGATGAAAAAACGCATGCACGCTCCTAAACATAAGGACAAAAACATCCGTGCAGTCCGGGCGGCGCTTTGGTGTGGCGTGCCGCGTCGCACTGCACGGAGTAACATAACACATACTACACAGCCTACATAATTATGGCGCTTGGAGCGCCCACAATTTTACAGAGAATGTGGCAAAGTTTATCTATGCTTTGGTTGCAGTCTTAGATGCCTTGCGTTTCTCCGCAGTCTGACGGGCTTCGGCGGTAAGGTCTTCCACGTCTTCTTTAAGGGCCTCTACCTTGCTGAGCAGGGCATCCTTGACGTCAATGCCTCGACTGATCAAATCAGTGGCGAGAGGTTTGAAGTCAAGTTTGCCGCGGCTGACTGCCACGGCGCCCAGCGCGCCAAGGGCGATGCCACCAAGAAACCACATGCCATACTTCAACCCATCATTCATGGTATATCTCCTCAACACAAAGAAGGTAGAAATTCGATAAACACAGAGTAATCTAATAATAATTAGATACCAAAAAACAACCACTCGACATATAAAAAAATTTTAGTGCGCTGCGCCAGAAAGGTCAACGTTAATATGGTCGGCTTCGTTATTGCGCAATGAGATGGTGACACCGGAAAGCCGTACGGCAACGGGGTCGCGCAGTGGGGCACGACCAACAACGGCAATGGGCGTTCCAGGAATGATCCCCATGTCGCGAATGCGTCGGTTCATTTCTCCCAAGGCTTCAACTTTAACGATTTTGCCTTTTTGGCCTACCTGCATTTGACGTAACTTGATGATCTGACTCATAAGTATTTCCTTGTATGTTTTGCGACAGACCTGCTACGGTGCTATAGCATGTGTGTACAACCCGTCAGCAATTTTATTCAATATTGAAAATATACTGTCCTAATTATTATGTATTGTCAAGAAAAAAGAAAATCATTTTCATAAATGACGAAAATTACCAGATTGAGATATGAGGTCGAGTGAGTCCCGCACAAAGTGTGGCGGGACTCATGTAATTGGGGAGGATAACATCAGGAATTCTTTACATTGTTCTCAGGGGCGTTTTCGGTTTCATGGCGACCAGCTACCAAATTCTGGTGTCCAAGGATAATATGATTCAGTACAGAAGGATCGGCCAAGGCCGTGGTATCACCTAGATCTTCATAGTTGTCTCCAGCGATTTTGCGCAGCATGCGGCGGATAACTTTGCCCGACGTGGTTTTTGGCATGGCCTCAACAAACTGAATATATTCCGGGCTGGCCAGGGGGCCGATGTCACGTCGTACAGCGTCACGTAATTTGACGCGTAATTGCGTACTCCAGGCGATTTCGTCACGCGTAACCACATAGGCGTAAATACCTTCACCTTTGAGGGCATGAGGCATGGGAACCACTGCCGCTTCACTCACCTCAGGGCAGGCAGAGATCACGGCCTCGATTTCTGCCGTGGATAGACGGTGACCGGATACGTTAATGGAATCGTCCACGCGACCTAGTATCCAATAATAGCCATCTTCATCTATTTCAGCAGCATCTCCTGTGGAAAAACAGCCAAAGCGTGAAAAGTAGGACTGGTACTTTTCTTCATTGTTGAAAACGCCTTGCATCATGCCCGGCCAGGGGCGGCGAATAACAAGATGGCCGGCCTTGCGACCTGATTTGCATCCGTCCTCATCTTCTTCGCCGTCGCGAGCGGCAGAACCAATGACGTCAGCATCAATGCCTGGCAGAGGGCGGGTTGCTGACCCTGGTTTAAGGCGTGTGGCGTAAGGCATGGGGGCAATCATCGCGCCACCGGTTTCGGTTTGCCACCATGTATCCACAATAGGCAGCTCGCCTCCGCCGATATGTTTGTGGTACCAGTGCCATGCTTCTGGGTTAATAGGTTCTCCGACACTGCCGAGAATGCGCAGACTTCCCAGGTCGTAGCGTTCCGTCCACGCTTCGTTCATACGCATGAGTGAGCGGATGACCGTGGGGGCTGTATACAGTATGTTGACTCGGAAATTTTCAACGATGCGCCAATAGCGGTCGGGATAGGGCCAGGTGGGGACTCCCTCAAACATGAGCGTAGTGGCTCCCAGTGCAAGAGGGCCGTAAACGCCATATGTGTGACCGGTAATCCATCCTGCATCAGCTGTACACCAGTATACATCATCATCACGCATATCGAAACACCATTGGGTGGTGTGCGCTGCGTAGGTCAGGTAGCCTCCAGTGGAATGCAGCACTCCCGTGGGTTTGCCTGTGCTGCCACTTGTGTGGAGCAGGAAAAGCGTGTCGGTGGCATCCATGGGTTCACAAGGAAAGTCAGGGTTAAGAGTAAAATCGTCAATGAGGTCATGCCACCAGATATCACGGTTGCGCTGCATGGCCACATTGTCGATGCCAGTGTGTTTTACTACCACCACATGTGCTACAGAGGGACAACGCTCAAGAATCGGGTCGAGATTAGCTTTGAGCGGCTTTAATTTTCCCGCACGCACGGCGGCGTCAGCTGTGATGACAACGCGTGCTTTGCAGTCCTGAATACGGCTACGCACGCCGCCTTCAGCATAGCCGGAAAAAATGGCCGTATGCACGGCTCCAATGCGGGCGCAAGCCAACATGGCAATGAAGAGCTCCGGTATCATGGGCATATACAAGGCCACATGGTCGCCTTTGCGGATGCGCAGTGAACTAAGGGCGTGTGCTACACGACAAACCTCGGTATAGAGCATCTGGTAAGTGTAGCAGCGTACATCAGTTTCTTTTTCTCCCTGCCAAATAATGGCGGCTTTGTTGCGTCGTCCAGAGATGAGATGTCTGTCAATGCAGTTGAAAGCAGCATTTATCTTACCTCCACAGAACCAGCGATACTTGTGATTGTTTTCGTCAGCTTCAAGAACTTTGTCCCAGCGTTTGAACCAGTGAAGCAGTTGTGATGCCCGTGCCCCCCAGAAATCATTGGGATCTTCCAGTGCACGTTGGCACAGTGCCTTATATTCTTCACGATTACAGATCCAAGCTGATTTCCTGTTGTGTTCAGGAGGAAGGTACGAACGTGATTCATTCAACAGTGACGTAATGCGTTCCTGGGACATGGCCAACATCCTCGCTTGTTGCGTCATAGTGTTGAGAGGGAAAGGTATTTACTATTGTAGGCGTATAAATATTAGTGCTTAGCGTCAAGCTGGGAGAAGTGGTTGGGCTTTCAGTTTTTACTGTGTATAAAATCACAAGCAGAACGATTTTTAGTATAATATAAAGGAATATATACTTTTTTTATCCAATGGACTGGTGAACAATTTCACACAGCATAGCATATTTTTTGACAAAAATGTAATGGGAGGCAACCTTGTTTTCTAAGCTGCCCATAATGTAGTTGCTCATAATGTTGACAGCAACGCCTGAATGGCAGAGAAATATTGGGTTGCGACTAACGTGACTAGCGGAGATCATCTATGCCTATATTTGGATTGAGGTTCAGAGCGCTCGGACAGACAATCTACTATAGTGGGCCGCCTGACCTTAAACCTGGCGACCATGCAGTTGTGGCCTTAGAGCAGGGAGAGGTTCTGGCATGTGTTGTTTCTGGGCCTCTATCCCATCTTTCACGGCAGGCTGAGCAGAATTTACCAACGATTTTGCGGCCGGCTGATGACGATGATATGCAGCGGGGCGAGGAAAACAAGCGTTTAGCTCACGAGGCTCGGGAATTTTGCAAACGCTGCATATGCGAACGGAAGCTGGACATGAAGCTTGTGGATGTGGAGTTCTTTTTTGACCGCACCAAGGTAATTTTTTATTTTACTGCCCCGTCACGCATTGACTTTCGAGATCTCGTCAAGGATCTTGTCCATGAATACCGTGTCCGTATTGAGTTACGCCAGATTGGTGTGCGCCATGAGACACAGATGGTGGGAGCCATGGGCAATTGTGGCATGACATGTTGCTGCCGACGCTATTTGCGTAAGTTTGCCCCTGTCACCATTCGTATGGCCAAGGAACAAAACCTTTTTCTCAATCCTGCTAAGATTTCTGGTATTTGCGGGCGTCTGCTCTGCTGCCTTTCTTATGAACAGGAGAATTATGACAACTTTCATGCCATCTGTCCCAGGATTGGCAAAAAATATCAGACAGATATGGGTGGTATGAAGGTGTTGCGGGCCAATATGTTCCATAACTCTGTCACGGTGGCTACGGAAGACAGCAGTGAACTGACGTTGCCTTTAGAAGAGTGGCAGGCATTGGCTCCTCATCGTACAGAAACGCCCCGTTTTGATGCCCAGAAACAGCAGCCAAAGGCCATAGGGGATACATTGCTCGTAGTGTCAGCCACGCCGGAAACTGTCGATTGTTTAGATTTTACTGGAGATGCGGGACTTGCAGAAAGTACTGTTGTGCAGATAGCCGATACGTTGCAGACTAATGGAGCGCCAGTGACGCAGAGTGAGGGGCATCATCGCCGCAAGCGCCGTCGCAAAAACCAACAGTAGAACCGTATAGAACCATTGTGCCAGGGAGCTTCATGTGAAGAGTTTTTTTATTACAACCCCTATTTACTACGTCAACGCCAGGCCGCATCTCGGGCATGCCTATACCACAGTGGTGGCCGATGCCATGGCCAGATATCACAAACTGTTGGGAGAGGATGTCCTGTTCCTTACCGGAACGGATGAACACGGGGATAAGATCGTTCAGGCTGCAGAGAAAGAAGGCAAGACACCCAAGGAATTTGTTGATGGCATCAGTGCCTGTTTTCAGGCAATGTGGCCGGAATTGCACATTGCAAATGATCGTTTTGTGCGCACTACAGATGCTCACCACATCGCTACAGTACAGGCCTTTTTGCAGAAGGTCTATGATGCGGGAGATATTTATTTCGGTGAGTTTGGTGGGCACTATTGCTATGGTTGCGAGCGCTTTTATACAGAAAAGGAGTTGGAAAACGGTCTTTGTCCCCAGCATTTGACGAAACCGGAGTATATTAGCGAGAAAAATTACTTTTTTCGTATGTCCAAGTATCTGCCGTGGCTTAAACAATACATCTTGGACAATCCAGATTTCATAAGACCGGAGCGCTATCGGGCTGAAGTGTTAGCCATGCTGGAATCGGGAGCACTGGAAGATCTGTGTATCTCACGTCCCAAGACCCGTCTGACGTGGGGCATAGAGCTCCCCTTTGACAGAGAGTATGTCTGCTATGTCTGGTTTGATGCGCTTATAAATTACATCAGTGCCTTGGGCTGGCCCGATGGCAGGGACTATGAAAAATTCTGGCCAGGTGAACACCTGGTGGCCAAGGATATTTTGAAGCCTCATGCGGTGTTCTGGCCCACCATGCTCAAATCTGCTGGCCTGCGGCTTTACCATCATTTGAATGTTCATGGCTATTGGCTGGTGCGTGATACTAAGATGTCAAAATCACTGGGCAATGTAGTGGAGCCTCTGGCCATGAGCAACATATATGGTACAGATGCCTTTCGGTATTTTTTGCTACGAGAAATGCATTTCGGCTCTGATGCCAGTTTTAGTGAGGAGGCACTGGTGAGCCGCATCAATGCAGATCTTGCCAATGATTTGGGAAATCTTTTCAGCCGTGTGCTCTCCATGACAGCCAAGTATTTCGGTAGCCGCGTGCCACGTCCAAAGGATTTACAGACGGACGACACTGCCATTGCTGAACTCTGTGCAGACTCTATGCACAATTTTATACAGCTTTTCGGTAATGCACAGTTTGCCCAAGGGTTGGAATCTCTGTGGGAACTGGTGCGTGCACTCAATAAGTATGTTGATACGCAGGCACCTTGGAGGCTTGCCAAACAGGGCAACATGGAGCGCCTTGCTACGGTGATGTATGTGCTGCTTGCCTCGATGCGTAAGACGGCCCTTTGTCTTTGGCCGGTTATGCCGTCAGCTAGTGTAAATATGCTGACACAGTTGGGGCAGATAGCGGATCAAAACCAAGCGCCAGTTGCACAGCTGGAAGCTGAAGTCGGTAACCTTGATGGACTTGTACCGGGCACGGTCGTTGCTTCTGTTTCCAACATTTTCCCACGTATTGACGTAAAAAGTGGCGAGCAAAAGAAGCGTGAGGGGGTGACGCAGAAAGGGCAGGGTGCGCAAGCTAAGAAGAAGTCGAGCATGTGTGAGGTGCCTGTGCCACCAATGTCAGCCAAAGGGGAGGTCGATATCGACCAATTTAAGAGGTTGGATATCCGCGTTGGCACAGTGAAAAAAGCCGAAAAGCACCCTAATGCAGATCGTATATTGCGGCTGGAAGTTGACTTTGGTGAGGGTGTGACCAGGCAGATACTTTCTGGCTTGGCCGAGTACTACACTCCAGAAACCTTAGTGGGTAAACGCGTATGTGCCGTGCTCAATCTTGCACCGCGCACAATACGTGGACTCGTTTCATATGGAATGGTGCTGACGGCAAGCGGTGACACACAGTTCAGCTTGCTGGGGGTGGACCGTGATGTGCCTGACGGAAGTGAAATAGCTTGATTTGCTGTTATGCCATTTTGTTCTGTTCTTTGCGGAAAAGGCGTTCCAATGCAGCGGCATCCAATGGGGTCAGATTGAAACGCATGCCTGCTTCGTCGAGCAGTGTGGCAAGTGAAGCATCAGGGCGGAGAGTGCGTTGTTCTGTGAGATAGGCTGCAGCCTTTCGTACCAGTTCACTTTGAGCAATGATGGTAGGCATAGTAGTTTCCTTTTTTATTTAAATAGCAATAATGCTGTTTATTGACAATAGTATCGACGTGTCAGCCATGTATTAGGCCGCTTGTTTTGCTGAGGAACGTATGGAGAATATGTTCAATGCTCTTATTTTAAGCGTAGTGGAGGGGCTAACGGAATTCCTGCCCGTTTCTTCTTCGGGACATTTGATCCTTGCAGGCGAACTCCTTAAGTTTTCTGGTGCAAAGGCGGCCACCTTTGATGTCGTCATTCAGCTGGGGGCCATTCTTGCTGTTGTTGTTTTGTACTGGAAGCGTTTTTGGGGCCTTGTACGCCCCAGACCTTATGTGCGTTTCGCTGGGACGCGTGGTATTATGCTCCTGCTTTTGACATCTCTTCCCGCATGTGTGCTTGGATTATTGCTGCATTCTTTCATCAAGAATTATTTGTTTCGTCCGGTAACGGTCCTTGTGGCTCTTGTTGTTGGGGCCATTTTGATGATTTTGGTGGAACGGCACAAATTCAGGCCCACATATATCAGCCTGGACGACATAACACCACGTTTGGCTCTGGGGATCGGCTGCTTTCAATGTCTTGCTCTTTGGCCTGGATTTTCCCGATCGGCTGCGACTATCATGGGGGGCATGCTGCTTGGAGCGCGTCGCTCCTTGGCAGCGGAGTATTCATTTATTGCAGCTGTACCCATCATGATTGCCGCTACAGGTTATGACATGTTGAAGAATTGGCACCTTTTTAGTATGGCTGATGTGCCTTTTTTCACAGTAGGCATGGTGGGTTCCTTTATTGCTGCATTGCTAGCCGTAAAGCTTTTTATCGCTCTTGTAGGACGCTTGACGCTAGTGCCTTTTGCCGTATACCGTCTACTCTTGGCACCTTTTGTCTATTTTTGTGGGGTTTGCTAGAGCAATGCCACTGTGTAAAAAACACTTGCCAAGTCAGAAGGAATCAGGTAATCAATTTTATTGTAGCTAGTCATATAATGGCAAGGTAGCTCAGTTGGTCAGAGCATGCGGTTCATACCCGCAGTGTCGAGGGTTCAAATCCCCCCCTTGCTACCACAACTTTCTTGCTTCAGGCCCCTCAATGACGCTAAGTCCTTGAGGGGCCTAGCTTTTTGCCTTTCAGTTCGTTGCATTTACTTTCAGCAAATGTCGGTATATTGCACTCTTTGTGACGGTATTTTTGACGGTATTGCCATGTAAGTCCATGATGTCATCAGAGAAAATACCGTCAAGGGAGGCTATATGCGCGCAATTAATCTCCTTTCTGAAAAGGAAATCCGTGCAGCAAAACCACAGTTGCAACCGTACAAATTGCCAGATGGGGCAGGACTATATCTTTACGTAGCCCAGACAGGGGGAAAAAGCTGGCGTTACGATTACCGTGTTGCCGGGAAACGAAAAACTTTGACTTACGGTCAGTATCCAGCCATATCATTAAAAAATGCTCGCGAACTCCATGTGCAGGCACAACAGCAGCTTGCTGGAGGCATCGATCCGGCCAGCCATAAACAAGAGCAGAAAAAGGCCCATGCACAGCAAGAAGAAAAGCGGAGGCTCACTTTCTCTTTTGTCGCCCTAGACTGGCACAACACCCAGACCACGGCAAACACCGACAAGACGCGACAATATCTTCTGGCACGATTGGAAAAATATATCTTCCCCTCTATTGGCCATCTTCCCTTCGAAGAAGTTACGTTTGACCACATGCGTAACATCGTGCGTACTTTGGAAAAGCAGTATAAATTCGAGATGGCAAAACGTGTTGCGCAGCTTCTGACTCAGATATGCCGTCATGCCAAAATTAACCAATGGGCTGAATACAACAAGGCAGAAGACTTAACGCATATTTTGGAACGTCGTCCCTCCAGCGAAAAAAAAGGCTTTCCCGCTATTACCAGCAAAGATGGGGTAGCCCAGATGTTGCGGAGAATTAAGACCTATATTGATGCTAACAGGTGCAGCCCCTATATGCAGGCGGCGTTGCAGCTGTACCCACTCACAGCGCAGCGAGCACAAGAACTTGTCAAAGCAACGTGGGAGGAGATTGATTTTGAAGCTGCCGTATGGCGCATCCCTTCCGAGCATATGAAGAAGGGCAGGGCTCACGAAATCCCCCTTTCCCGGCAGGCGTTGACCATCCTCAAGGAATTGACAAACTACCGCACCAGCAACCATCATATATTTCCGTCAGGCAGTAAACTTGGACATATTACCGGTGAGAGTGTCAACAAAGCTATGCATATTGCGGGGATACCCCAAGGTGAGATGACCTTGCACGGCTGGCGCAAAGTTTTTTCCACTTTGGCCCATGAGGCTGGCGCTCCTACCATGTTGATAGAAAAAAGTCTTGCCCATGTGTCGGGGGATGATGTGGCGCGAGCCTATGACAAATCCCGCCACATAGAAGCACGGCGCGTTCTTCTCCAATGGTGGGCTGACTATCTAGACAGCCTTCGCGATGACACGGAACCACCACGCTTGGAACTAGAGCGGACAGCCATGTTCGCATAACGCTACAGTCATAGAAGAGGTGACAACCATGCCTGATACCACAAAAACAACTACGTTGGAGCCAGTTGAGCATGCAGCCATTGGCACTATTCCCCCAGATGCGCAACTGACCGTCAAGGATACCGGCTGGACTGAAACCACAAAGGCTACCATGCAAGCCCACGGTTTTGATGCAATGGATATGGTCATGGCATGGTATAGCTAAAAAATGCGTACAACCGGTGTAAGGCACGAGCCTTACACCGCAGTAACGGCGGGGTCAGGCTTCGCCCTTTTTTTGTGAGGGCGTATCAGGCATGACCCCGTCTTTTTTTGTAAAAAAAATTTTTAACAGTTACATGCAAATTATATTTATAACTATTTGAAATAGAAAATATTTTATATGGTATGGCCAAAAAAAATGCAAATCTTTTAATACTTTTAACCAGTGCCCAAGTTTTTTTCTGTGTGCTAGGAGGTCAGGAAATGCCGTAGTGAATGCCGTAGTGAATGCCGTAGTGGGCAATCACAAAAAGTATATTGAAAACGTACAGATATTTTTATCAAAAGTGCTCACTTTAGCCCCTGCGCAGGTATTTCACTACGTGGTATGATTAGGCTGAAATTATCATGTTCTGCCCTGACCACAGGAATTTGGAGACAATCCATGCTGCAGCCGCGCTATATCAATGCTAAAGAACTCATTGAAAACAACTACTGCACAAAGCAGGAATTACAGGCCTTGTGCGACAAGGGCAAACTCACTGGTTATCAACCCGACCCAGACAGGCTGTTTAATGAAATGCAGTTCTTGCGTGAAGATATAGAACGACTTTTCGCTCCAGAAGAGGAGAAATCCTCCATGGTTTTTGGTCTGCCAGACATGATCCGTCGTATGGCTCAGCAGGGCATGAGTAAAGGCCAGATCGCCCAAAAATTGCAGGATGCCGGACTATCTCTGGCCATCATTGGCGCACTATTACATGACAGGGGCATGAACAAAAAGGGTCACTTTGACAGCCCCAAAGAATGTAGCGATTTTTACCAGCGTGCGGCCAAAAGTATGCTCGCACAGGAAATGCCGTAGCGATGCCGTAGTGAATACGTAGTGAAAAAGCCATAAATGCCGTATTGAATGACGTAGTAGGTCTGCTGGTATCCTCTGGTTAACTATTTAACCGGAGGATTTTTTATGTCCAAAAGTAAGGCTGATACGCAAAGTCGTGTATGGGGGGAACCCGTCATCCTTCGTGTGGAGGATGTGGCCCGTTTGTTCAACTGCTCAGTAACAAGCATCTGGCGTTGGGCACAGCAAGGAAAATTACCCAAGCCACGCAAGATTGGCCAACGTTTCACGTTCTGGAAGCGTGAGGAAATTGAAGACGCCCTCGAAAACATTCTCAATGAACGGACATAGGGGGGCACAAATGCAATCAGTGAAAAACCCCGGTGGAGGCCGGGGTCTAGTGAGAAGAAGTGTAACGAGTTGTACTTACCTTTTACATTATACCTTGGGCCACAGACAAGTGATAATTGTCAGCATTATGGGAATGGTGCTCTTGCTAGGAGGGCATCATGGATAGTGTACTTGTATCTTTTGCTGCCAAACTAACTGAAGCTGGACTTGTGGTGGACGGTGATATTCAAGCAGATGGACAATTGCACCGCTGCGGAACGGAGCACAAGCCAAAAGGGAAAGACGGCACATATAAGGCATTTCTAGACGAACCGGCGACTATATGGTGGTGCAACTGGAAGACTGGTAATACGGGTACCTGGACATACATCACACCAAAGGAAATGACAGAAGTTCAGCGTAAGGCTTTGCGCAGTCGCATCCAAAAGATACAGGCTGAGGCTAACGCTGAACGTGAAAGACGCTATGCATTTGCAACACAACGAGCCACAGAGATATGGAACCGTGCCGCGAAAGCGCCTGATAACCATCCCTATCTTATTGCCAAAAAGATTCCATCACTGCGTCTTCGCATAACGCGTAATGGACGATTAATTGTACCTGTACAGAACGAAAAGGGCACGCTGCAATCTTTACAGTTTATAAACGCACAAGGGGAGAAACGGTTTCTGGCAAATGGAAAAACTTCAGGATGTTTTTGTGGCATTGCAGCCAAGAACCACAGCAAAACTGAACCCCTTGTAATAGCCGAAGGCTATGCCACAGCGGCCTCAATTCACGAAGCAACCGGCATGGGAGTACTTGTCGCTTTCAGTGCAGGAAATCTTTTGGCTGTATCCAAAGTTGCCAGAAATCACAGTGCGACCCGAGAGATTATTCTTGCTGCCGATTATGATTTGCCATCTGACACATATCCTTTTCAGGGTGGCATTGGGCTAGCAAAAGCCAGAGAGGCAGCAAAAGCCATAGGCGGATTTTTAGCCATCCCTCATGTTTCCGGACGAAACACATGTGACTTCAATGATGTTGCCTGTATCGCTGGTTTACAGGAAGTGGTACGGCAAATCGCTGCGCAAAGCAGGTTGCAACCTCCTCAAATTGTAGAGGGAAGCACTGGAGCGCCCAATATTCCTTCTTCGGAAATTCTGCCTCCACCACCGCCTGTACCGATGGAGGCTTTCCCTCCACAGTTACGATCGCTGATTGAAGAGACAGCAACGGCGTTCACCGTACCATTGCAGATACCGGCATCCGTGCTGCTCGTGCTTACGGCCTGCCTTGTGGGGAGAACACGAGCCATTCAGATAAAGCGTGGCTGGTTTGAGCATGGGAATATCTGGCTTGTGCTGGTTGCGCCATCGGGCATGGGAAAAACGCCCATCTCCAGTGCCTTTTTCCGACACTTGGAAGAAATGGAGGCCCGCAGCTTTCAGAAATGGAAAGAAGACCATGCCGCCTTTGCGCTCGCCTTGCAGGAGTACAACAAAGCCAAAAGCGAGGAACGAGGCGAGATGCCTGTTCCGCCAAAGAGGGTTCAATACTTTTTGGACGAGTCAACTGTCGAGGCTTTGGCAGACGCGCTTGAACAAAATCCACGTGGGGTGCTGTGGAAAACGGACGAGCTGGCTGGCATGCTGGCTGATTTTGATAAGTACAATCCTTCCGGCAAGGGGGGCGGGACACGGGCGCGGCTCCTTTCCACCTATGATTGCCAATCTTGGAAGAGCAATCGTCGTGATGTGTCGCGCAATTTGCATATTCCTGCTGCCTGTGTGTCCATTTTTGGCGGCATACAGCCAGGGATGATGCCCAGAACCTTTGATGGCGCGGACAAGGATAGTGGGTTTCTCCCCAGATTCATATTCATTCGCGCAGAGCGGGAACTTCCCGCTCTCTGGAATGAGTATTCCCTGTCCCCTGCATCCGATATTCTTTTGCGGCAACTAACCACAAAACTCTCTGCCTTTACCCTGCAAACACTGGATACAGGCGGTACGGCTCCCTATGTGATTCCGCTTACGCGTGAAGCGAAAACTGCCTATGTTCACTGGTTTGATGCCTTGGCAAAAGAGGGGTGGGCTGCCCTTAACGACACGGCATCTGATGCGCTGTGCCAAAAGCTCAAGGGGCAGGCATTGCGTCTTTGTGTCTTGCTCCATTCGCTCGACGCAGCTCTTGCCGGCACGGATGGCCTCAATCCCGTGCCGGAAGATACTATGCGCCGGGCTCTGTTGTTGGCTGATTGGGTCAAGGCGCATCAGGCCCAGACATGGAAGATGTTTTCCACAGAGGGAAAGATAGCACGGGTAGGTAGTCCCATTGAACGGGCTATTATGGAAGCCCTGACCGCAGATGCTGACAGGCTACGGGAAGATGGATGCAAGCTGACCAATGCCCGCCTAACCGCATTGGTAAATGCAAGGCTGCCCTGTGCGGTATCACCGGAACAAATCGGCAAGGCCGCCACGGCGTTGCGGCTTCCCACAATCTGGATTGGCAAGGAGCGCGGTCGCCTGGTGCTTCCCGAATTCCTGGATTCTTTTAGAACAAGTGTTGCATCTGTTGGAACCGTTGGAAAGGCAAGGGGGACGGTGGCTGAAAGTCTCCAACCGTTCAATAATCCTTTGTTGGAACCGTTGGAAAAACCGAAGAAACAAGAAGTACTTTCCAACAGCTCCAACAGCTCCAACAGCAAAAAAGCACACCTGTTGGAGGTACAAAGCCTTATGACTGCAGGCTCTCCAACAGTTCTTACAGTTCCAACGGGGTATCAGGAGTGATTATGTCCCGTATATCGACAACGTACACAATACCGCTAGAACAACTGTTGACCCGTTGGAACTATTGGAAAGCCTGGTGGGACAAGTCTGGAAACCTCCAACAGTTCAAAAGTCAACTGTTGGAATCGTTGGAAAAGTATCAAACAATCATCACGCACCTTCCAATAGTTCCAACAGCGAAAAACACATCTGTTGGAAGCGTAACGCCTTATGGCTGTATGCTCTCCTACAGTTCCTACTGTTCCACAGCTCCTCTGGAGGAATAATTATGTCTTACCTAGTTCTGCACATGGACAAATTTAAGAGGGATGCCATACGTGGCATTGAGAGTCACAATAAACGAAAACGCCATAGCCACACAAATCCGGATATCGACTACGAACGGAGCACTGCTAATTACGACTTGGTGGCAAATGCACCCCATGACTATGCAACGGCGGTGCAAGACCGCATTGACCATCTTTTACTTACAAAGGCTGTACGCAAGGATGCTGTGCAGCTGTGTGGGTTAGTAGTCAGTTCGGACAAAGAATTTTTTCAAAGACTCACAGCCTGTGAAACGCGACGGTTTTTCGAGGAGAGTATGAAATTCCTCACCAGTTTTGTGGGTAAGGAGAATGTTATTTCGGCAATGGTGCATATGGATGAGACCACCCCTCATATGCACTTCTTTCATGTGCCGGTAACGGCGGACGGCCGTTTGAGTGCCAAGGCCATCTACACCCGTCAAACTTTGAAGAAACTCCAGACAGAATTGCCACAGTATCTTCAACAATGCGGTTTTAGTATTGAGCGGGGGGTAGAGCAGACGCCGGGTTCGGCCAAGAAGCATCTTGACACGCGTGAGTTCAAACAACAGCGAGAGGCATTAACACGTCTTCAGGATGTTTTTTTGGCACAGGAGGAGAGAAACGCCGTGTTGCAAGCCAAGGCAAGGGAATTGCTTCGTGAACAAAGAGAGTATGAGGAGCATTTAGCGAATTTGCACCGGCAAGCAAAAGAGGTGGAGGTAATGCTGTCCGATACGCTAATATTACCACAGGCAAATATATTCAATTATAAAAACGTATTGGAGAAAGCAGAGCGGCTGATAGCTACCCAGAAACAATCCTTGTGTATGCAAAAATATCTTGAAGAAGAGAATGCCCGCCTACACAAAGAGATAGCTGATCTTGTCAAGAAATACGAAACAATGCTGCATTCTCATAATACAGAGAAAGCAAAACTGAAAAACGAGTTGGGCTGGCTTCGGCTCGAAATGGATAGCAAACAGCAAATGCGCAGTGACCAGGATGATTTTCTTCTCTTGCCTGACGTAGCTTCTCGATTGGAGGTGTTTATTCAACAACGTAAAGCTGAACGCATGCATCAAATAGCACTGGAGGCTGAAGCTAAACGACAGGAAGAGGCCAAACTATTGCGCCGAAATCGGGAGATAGAGGCCCAACGTCTGCAAGAGCTCGACCGTAGGCGAGAGGAAATACAAAATCAAGAATGGGATTTCGCATCAGTGCAGTCAGAAGAACGCCCTCAGTCTGTCGAATATCCACAGCGAAGCTCTTTTCGGTTACGTTGACGTACATTGAGGAATCTTGGCGCAGCAGCAAGGTATAGCCCATTATACTTTCTGCGAAAGTACAATGGGCGACCGTGCCGCTCGACCGCCAAGGCAAAAGCCCCAAACACATATTGGGACATCTGTTGCGGTGTCCCCAATCTACGGGAGAACCAGTCATGACCATCACGCCCTCGCAAGTGAAGGAAATTAGAAACTACCTGGACAAGGCCAAGCCCGCCACTGTGACCCTACAAGGGAACCGTCCCATGACCATGAAGGAAGTCGTTTATGCCCTGGCTCCGACATTGGAGCGAATGAAAAAACGCGGCTTTTTACCCGAGGAAATTATCGAGCTGCTCCGGGATCGAGGCATTGATCTGAAAACGCCAACCCTCGCCAAATACTTAAGCGCCTACCGTAGGGAGAAAAGTCAAAAGAAATCCTGCCAGACAGCTGTGGTACACAAACGCGCCTTTAAGAAAGTTGTCACTTGCGAACGGGACGATGCCAAACCTCAGACCCAGTGTGTTGGCCCATACGTACATGTTGCAGATACGCCTGATTACAGCTTGTAAGCACTCGCGCTGTCACATAGACACAACGGGCAAAAGCTACTATCCTGATATGGCGATAGACGGCGAAAGCCCGTTGTGTGTCCAAATGATCACAGACGTTTCCCCCATCTCCGGAATTATTCAGGGTTCAAGGAAAGGATACCGCATGCCCCAGCTAGAGCATATTGAAGCCATCGAAAGCCGGTTGTGGAGCGCGGCTGACAAACTCCGCGCCAATTCGCAATTTGCTAGCAACGAGTATTTTTTGCCAGTTATGGGGCTGGTCTTTCTGCGTCATGCGTACAGCCGCTATCTGACAGCAAAGGAACAGATTGAGAAGACGCTGCCCAGCAGGGGCGGCAAGCGGCGCGAGCTTACAAAAGAGGATTTCGCGAGCCGTGGTGCCATATTCCTGCGTCCGGAAGCCCGCTACGACTACCTGGTCAACCTGCCGGGGAGTAAAGATTGCGCTGAAGCCGTCATTCATGCCATGACTTTTATTGAAGAAGACTATCCGACCCTGAAGGGAGTATTGCCCAAAAACGACTACCGGGCGATTTCTTCCGGCCTGCTGGGCGATCTGCTCAAGGCATTGGATCCGGAGGAGTTGCGAAAAGTCTCCGGTGATGTGTTCGGTCGCATCTATGAATATTTTCTCACCCAGTTTGCCGACCAGAAGGCCCATGACGGCGGCGAGTTTTTCACCCCCATCTCCCTTGTATCGTTCATAGCCAATGTGCTTGAGCCGGAATGCGGCATCGTGCTTGA
>JAFTDG010000048.1 GCA_017454325.1 Desulfovibrio sp.
AGAGAACACAATCAACAAAATCAAGATTGTGTTCTCCGTATGCAGTAATGGAAAATTGTAAGACATCCATGTCCCGACAAGAAACCAATGCTAAAAAACTCTTGACAGTATTGGCAATTTCATCCCGTTCAATCGAATACACCCCTTTAAGGACGTAAACGACTTCCGCAATGATCTCAATAGTAACAAAAACGTCACCTGCTTCAAGATAACGTTCAGCTTTGTCTGCCATCGCCTGATTGTCATTCAGGAGATAGCGCAATATCATATTGGAATCAAACAGTATCATAGTTTTCTACGGCAGCGCGTTCCCATGCGCCGTTTTCTTTTTGCGCTAATACTGGATTGATGGGATATCCCGCCCCTCCCAAGCAGCGCTTTGCGCAAACGGCATCTTTGTGCCAGATTGAGGAAAACCATAAACCCTCAAAAGAAGAGAGGAGCGGGATATGAGACAAGTATGTACTATCGGACTGGACATTGCCAAGAACAAATTTCAGGTCCACGGCGAGGACAGCCAAGGACAGAA
Source organism: Desulfovibrio sp. (assembly GCA_017454325.1). Taxonomy (GTDB): domain Bacteria; phylum Desulfobacterota; class Desulfovibrionia; order Desulfovibrionales; family Desulfovibrionaceae; genus Desulfovibrio. The sequence goes on from JAFTDG010000048.1 coordinate 530, forward strand.
AGTTTTCAGCAAGCAGCTCAGCCGAAGCAGCGTGTCACCTTTTTTTGCCAATCTCCCGGTCTGCCTTGTAGGACTTGAAGCTTGTGGCGGTGCTCACTATTGGGCGCGGGAAATCAGAAAGCTTGGACATGACGTAAGGCTCATACCGCCACGCCAAGTAAAGCCTTTTGTCATCAACAACAAGACAGATGCGGCTGACGCTCAGGCAATATGCGAAGTTGTACGCCGTCCTGCCACCAAATTTGTTCAGATAAAGAGTGTGGAGCAGCAACATTTGGCAGGGTTGCATCGTGTAAGGGAGCGCTATGTTTGCAACAGGACCGCCCTTGTCAACCAAATACGCGGTCTCCTCCAAGAAGAAGGAGTCATTCTTCCTCAAGGGATCACCCATATCCGTAAGGAACTTCCGGCAATACTTGCAGAAGAAAATACAAATCTCATAGTTGCCTCAAGGACTCTCTTTGAGAACCTTTTGAATGAACTGCGGATGTGGGATGAAAAAATTGAGGAGATCGAAGGACGTTTAAAGCAGATGGCGAAGGCAGATGCAAACTGTACAAGGCTGTTGAAAATTCCAGGAGTTGGATTACTAACGGCCACAGCCATTGTTGCACATTTTGGCGATGCGAAACAATTCAAAAATGGTCGACAATTTGCCGCATGTCTCGGATTGACTCCGCGAGAATATTCTTCTGGTGGCAAACAAAAGTTGCTTGGTATCAGCAAGCGAGGAAATACGTATCTCCGTAAACTCCTTATCCAAGGAGCTCGAATACTATGCACATGGTGGGGACGAACGATTGCAACCCCAGATCAGTGGCGAAAAATCTGGCTACAACAAGTTATTCTTCGCCGAGGAAAATTTGTTGCCGCAGTGGGGCAAGCCAATAAAACAGCTCGAATAATCTGGAACGTTTTGGCAAAAGGGGTGGAGTACTCAATGGCTATGCCTCAGTAAATATAGGGATGGCGGCTGACACGTCGCTTGCATTCCGACATTTTTTGACGGCTGTCAGCGCAAGCGACGCGCCAGCCGCCATCTCCCAGAGAGTGCGCAAGGAAAAGATGGGAAAAACGGTTGAACCTGCTTCAGGGAATTCCGGGCTGTACCAAGGCGTAAAAAACGCCGTTGGATTGATAGGAACCTGAAGCGCGGATTTCATCAGGGCACGTTTATAACGATGCCGGATACATGGCAGCATTCTTCCCGTTTTTATCAAACTTTCCTTGACACCGAGGAGCGGGATATACATGGAACCCATGTCCACTTTTTTGTCATCCTCGTCATCCCCCGGGTACTCAACTTCCGGATGAGCCTTTCTTACTGCAACTGCTATAGTTGGACATTTTGGAAAAGCAGAAAATTTCAAGAATGGCCGTGCTATGGCAGCATGTCTTGGGTTGACACCGAGAGAACATTCTTCAGGCGGCAAACAGAGACTTTTAGGAATAAGCAAGCGTGGTGATATTTATATAAGATGTTTACTAATACAAGGTGCTAGAAATGTTGTAAGGTGTGGATTACAAAAAGTAAATGAACAATCAACAGGACAAATTAAATGGCTATCAGATATTGTTATCAGGCGGGGACATCATAAAGCATCCGTGGCATTGGCCAATAAAATGGCGAGGGTAGCTTGGCATATCATGTCATCAGGTGATGAATATCGTGCCCCTGCAGCATAGTAAAGGAAGCGCGCCCTCCGACGAGCTTCATTTTGGCCCATTCTCGGGCGCGCATTAAAAGAATTGAAAAGTGTCGTCAACAGGACTGAACTATTTTAACTCATTAAAAAAGTAAGAGAAGATTTCCTGCCATATGCGAAAGTTCAAGGGGTGATGATTCAAAGGGCGAACCTGCTTCCGAGGAACCTGGGGTACGCAAAGGCACTAATAAATGCCGTGAATTTGATAAGGATCGGAAGCGCGGATTTCATCATGGCAATAGGTCAACCTTTATGCCGAATACATGCACGCATTCGCAACTGAAGAATCAGATATTCCTTGACAATCGGGGCGGGTCTATACATGCGTACCTGGAGGGAATGACGAGGATGACAAAAAAGTGGACATGGGTTCCAATCGAGGAAAACCTATCACCCTCGAAAAGGCGGAATCACCATGTCCACGAGTTTCCTCTACCATGCGTTGGGGCTGTCTGGCTATGAATACATCAGCCAAAATTTTCTTGCTGGTTCCACTATTTTTCATGTCCGTCCCAAATGGCGTATTGTTCGATGCCCCGTATGCAAATCGAGGGCAGTTATTCGTAAAGGGTGCTGCATAAGGCGATTACGAACCGTTCCCATCGGCCGGAAGCCAATATGGCTGCATGTTGAGATTCCAAGAATATTTTGCTCGGAATGTAACTGCGTGAGGCAAATCAATATTGTGATCGCACAACCGCGCAAAAGCTATACGCGGTCTTTCGCGAGATACGTTATTGCCTTGTCTAAAGTTATGACATTGAAGGATATAGCCAAGTTCCTCAACGTAGGGTGGGATTTGGTGAAGGACATCGTAAAATCACGGCTTGCACGACTATTTTCAAATCCTTCATTGAGGAATACTCGTTATATCGCTATTGATGAAATAAGCGTCCATAAAGGACATAAGTACATCACCATCGTACTTGACCTCGAAATAGGAAATGTCCTGTTCGTAGGTGACGGCAAGGGCGCTGAGGCACTCATACCTTTCTGGCAAAGAGTGAGGAAAAGTAAATGCCAGATTATTGCGGTAAGCACTGATCTAGGGCAGGCATACATATCGGCCACATTGAAAAACCTCCCTGGCGTTCCATTGGTTTTCGACAGATTCCATGTGGTAAAACTTATGAATGATGCCCTTACGGAAACAAGACGTGGGCTCTACCGTGAATTGAAGGACGTAATGCGAAAAGAGGTGTTGAAAGGTTCCAGATGGATTCTGTTGAAAAATCCCGCAAACTTGTCCGCCGAACATAACGAAGAGGCTAGGTTGAAAGAGGCACTGGAGCTTAATGCGCCTCTTGCAACAGCCTATTATATGAAAGAAGACTTGCGACAATTCTGGGAACAGGCAGACAAGAAAACCGCTGAAGAAGTAATTGATGACTGGGTGGAAAGAGCCAGGAAATCCGGCATTGGGCCTTTGATGAAAATGGGGAACACCATTGCCGTCTATAAGTTCGGCATACTGAACTGGTATGACCATCCAGTGTCCTCGGGTCGGCTCGAAGGTACAAACAATAAGATAAAAGTACTCAAGCGTATGGCATATGGCTACAGAGACCTGGAGTTTTTCAAGCTCAGAATTATGGCCATTCACGAGGCGAAGTACGCTTTTACCGGATGAACCAAAATAATGTGACGGTTCGTTCTTTGCCGTTCTCTCTTTTGTTTAAATCCCACAGTGTATATCAATGAGTGACGACCTCAAAGGAGAGTTTGGCGAAAATTCAATATCTTGAAGAGTTCACATATTGTGATCATCCCATTGGGGGCCGATCAGGAGAAGATTTACCTCCGAAGGCTGACTACGGTAAAGAAAACAGAGCAACATATTGTTAAGAATAGTGTTTTGGGCGCTATCAGAAGAGCTCGCAATATGCATGTTCGTCAAACGGGTAAGATCGACAAAGATCGGATTTCCTGCTGTATCCTTGCCAAGATCCATGGTCATAGGAGGGTGTCACATTATCTGTGTAAACCGTGTTTTCAATCGCAGGTACATTGCCAGCTTTTGCGTTAACAGCATTATTCCTGTTTTTATCAAACTTTTCCTTGACGACAAGGGGCGGGATTATACATGTGAGCCTGTAACACGAACTGTGTAAACTTCTGATAAGGGGCAAAAGCCCAAGAAGGGCTTATGCTGATCGACCGAGACGGGCTAGATAAACTATACGTGGAGGTAATGACATGTACGTTCGTTGCTTCATAGCTGCGGTTCTCATGTGCCTAGTTGTAGGAATAGACCATGCAATGGCTGTTGTGCTCAATGAAGATGCCCCCCAATACGTCAATCAGCGATATGGGTTTTCTCTTACCCTTCCTTCAGGGCATTGGGAGGCTTCTGAATCTGCCAATAGTGACGGTGCAGTGCTCCGATCCACCACTTGGAAAGCAGACGTTCGCGCATATGGTACCATGGGGTACAGCGTGCAAGGAATGAATTTTGACGCCGCCGTAGCGAAGGAATTTTCAGCTTTTGCCAAGATTGGTCACAAGGAAATGGATAAAAAGGCAAGGCGTTTCAGCATATGGGGGACGGACAAAGAGGGACGTGATACCTTTCTTATGTGCTATTTCGGTAAAGAAGCAGCGAATGTTGTCATCGTTTCTGTGCCCGATGGTCTCGCGTCCATGGACTTTGAGCAGGTGACGCAATCTGTTCGCCGTTCATTCAGACCTGGCTTCTGATGGAAAGAGATGCTGGGGAGGAGAAGCCTCCTCCCCAATGCTACTTTATCTGGATACGTCGCACACGCGACTTTGCCCATTCACATACACTTCGACTCTGGCATGATCTGTTCCACTGTATTCCACAGAGACAACCGTGCCTTCCGCCTGAGTACTTTTAGCTACGTCTCGGAAAAAGATATCAGTCCCGTTTTGCAGTTTGCCTGAATAACGGACGATGATCTCCACTTTATTGCCGGAGGAATCGTAGCCACTCCAATACTCTGTTGCAAAAGCTGGCCAGGCGGTCATAAAAAGCAGCAGCAATGAAGCCAATAGAGAGCGCATGACAGCCTCCTATTGTGGCCGGCGCTGAAATTGGATATTCGATCCATCCGGCATCATCAGGATGAGCACGTTGCCACTGATTTGCCAAGTATTGACTCCCTTGTTGCCTGTAGCCTGACCAGAGGTTGTTGTATACTCGAGCCGGTTCCCCTTGAGCGTAAAGATGCCCGTTTCCGTCTGTTGCCCATTGGTCAAAACACGGTACTGGTTGCCTTTGAAGATAAATTCCACTGTTGCCCCGTTGGGCAGTTGCGTCCCCCATGCACCCTCTAGGGGTGATGCACTCGACGATTGTTGAGGCATGGGATTCTGCGAAGGTTGTTGGGGCTGTCCCCATACTCCGGGCTGTTGTGACGGTTGTTGCGGCATGGGTTGATTATTAACGGGCATGTTGGGCATCTGCTGACGCATAAGAACGGTGCCGTCCGAAAAACGCAAGGCATTTCCTTCCACGGTGAAGGTGACATCCAGGGGCTGTGCGTTCGTAAACTGTACATGGAGACGATTGCCCTGAACCGTATACGGCCCATAGAACTGGCGTCCATTGACGTTGAAACCGCAAACTCCATTCATAAACATCATGATAATAGTGGTCTTACCGTCACTGACGGCCCATGCTCCTTCCAGACCTTGCTGCGTGACATTCTGTGCCTGTGGCATGGGCTGCTGTTGTGGCATCGGGGCCTGTGCTGGCATCGGTTGCTGTGGCACACCAGACTGACGTTGCAGTCGAGAGCCGTCGGAAAAGACCAAAAAGTCACCCTGAATGGAGAAATTCAGGGTAAACGATTTGCCGTTCGCAAAACGAAGAACAAGCTGATTGCCACGAACTTCATAAAACCCGTTAACCTGCTGCCCCTTATCAATAATGGTGCACGCCCCCCCTGGCTGAAACACCATGGTCAACGTCTGTTGTCCATTGGGAGCGGACCATGTGCCAACAATGGATGGATTGGGCACGCCCTGTTGCGCAGGGGGCTGCTGTGCTCCATTGTCGCCAAAGAAGGGAGGAAATCCATCCATGGAAGAAGGAGCTGCCATGCCGCCTACAGGAAACAATGCTTCTTCCAATCCTCCGATGGACATGGGCGGCATACCCACTCCAGGAATGTGCATCATGCCATCCAGCCCTGGGGACGAAGTACCAGAGGACTCACCCAGCATGCTGGCCAGGGTGTTGCCTATTGTCCCTCCGTCAGCCGTTGCAGCGCTCTTGTCCTCGAAGACACTTTTGATGGAATCTCCTACGGAAATTTTGTTTTCTTCAGAAACGGTAGACGATTCTTGTTTGGTACTGGTTTCAGATGCAGCAGTTTCCTTTGCTGCATCTTTTGAAGTTCCGTTCTCGGCTTTTTCAGCAGTAGATTCTTGTTTGGCTGCTGTGTCTGGCTTTCCCCCCATACCTATAGACGGGCTTGACATGAAAACAACGGAGCAAAATACCATTGCCAGCAAGGCAATACTCTTGCAAAATTTTCGCATGGCTACCTCCTTTATGGGAGCTTGTTGCTTGAAACTTGGTATCAGGCAAGAACGACAGTAGTAAAGTAGCTTTCTGTCTCTTGAGATATCTCAATTTAATAGACACATAAATTCAGCATATTCTATGCAGCAACCTTCAAAGTAGATTGACCATCCAATATGACGATTGGTAGAAATTGCAAGAGGATTCACATCTTCAAGGAGAGCCGTATGAAACTCTTTCTGACCGTTATCCTTGCTGTTTTTGTTGTACATGCCATACCCGCATGGGCCGACGGTGGAGATCACCCATTACAGGGGTACCCTGAGGTGCAAGGTAAGCTGTGGAAGAAAAAGTCCTATGCTGACAGCCGTGGAAAGAATCTTGTGATTCTTACCCATACAGGCATCTATGCCAGCAAACCCAATGCAGACCCTGACTCCATTTGCAGTAACGGTGACCTGTATGCCTACGGGTACACCAACGACGGTGCAGTTCCACCAACGCTTTCCTGGCGCATGCATGACTATGTTCATGAGTGCGAGACAAGCACACGTGCCGACTTCTCACAGGACAGTCCCGTGATCACAGATCTGGATGGGAACGGCATTTCTGAGGTCTGGATCACCTACTACATTGGCTGTCACGGAGACGTGAGCCCTGACGGCATGAAAATACTTATGTACGAAGGCAATAAGAAGTACGCACTTCGTGGAGAGACCTTTGTCCATGTGGACGGTATGGATCAGGGCGGCAAATACACAGCTGATCCTGCTTTTTCGAGTGCACCTGCCGCGTTTCGCCAGTTTGCCGACAAACTCTGGCAAAAAAACATGCGGCCCTAGCCGTTGCGGGAGATATTCATGCGAACATTCTTTCGTATAACTCTTTTTTTAGCCTTCTGCATGCCTGTATTTGCCCTTGGCCTGCCTGCCCGTGCCGCACAGGAGATACGCCAGCCCGTGGAGTGGACCGTCATGGCCTATATCTGCGGAGACAATAACCTGGAATACCATGCCATCATGGACCTGCTGGAGATGGAGCAGGCACTGCCTGAAGACGTTGAAGTTGTGGTTTTGCTGGATAGGCACAAGGGGTATACCAGAATATATGGCGACTGGACAGGCGCACGGCTTTACCGTCTACGCCGTGCAGCCCCCTTCGACATCCAGGCGGCAGCTGATATCAAGACAAATGCCTCTTTGCCATCAGGCCTGGCCTCAGAACTGTTAGAAGACTGGGGTGAGGTGGACATGGCCGATTCGGCCACATTGACGCGGTTCATCGCGACAGCGGCGGCACGCTTCCCCGCTCGACGCTATGCGCTTCTCCCCTGGAATCACGGTGGTGGCTGGCCGGCCCTCATCCAGGATGCTGATGGTGGAAATGGGGCACCCGGCAAGGGGAAGATGTCCATCGGTCAGTTCATTGAGGCCGTAAAGATTGGCGCCACGGCCCTGCCACGGAAACGCTTTGATTTGATCAAATATGACATGTGCCTCATGGGGCAGCTGGACGTCATGGCGGCCACTGCACCTGTGGCTGACTATGCCTATGCCAGCCCTCCAGTGGAACCAGGACAAAGCTCTGACTATCTCAACGTATTGCCACTCTTTCGTGAGGGACTATCCACCGAAGAACTGGCAAAGCAGATGGTAGAGATCAACGTTCGCTACTTCAACCGCATCAGCAGACCCGCAGCCTTTGCAGCGTACGACCTTGCCCATATGGGCACCGTGACAGAACGCTTACGCGACCTCACAGAACGCCTGCGCACTCTCACGGCTTCACGTTTCAAAGAGTTGACCAGAGCAACCTGTTTTGCCACACACTATGAAGACCTTACGGAAGATCTCAAGCGTGGCAAGGATGCCTATTCTTCCGTGGTACTCGGAGACTGGCTGGACCGACTGGAGAGCGAGGTCCCCGATGCTCCTGTCGATAGCATACAGCAGCTGCGCAAGGCTGTGGAAGACCTTGTCTATGCTTCCGGGGCAACGGAGGACATGCAGACAAGTAAGGGAGTCACGCTGTACATCCCCCTGCGCCGAGAGTTTGAAAACGTCGCATACCGTGCCACGGCCTTTGCTTCTGACTCCGGCATGGCCGAGTATCTTACAGCACTCTATACGGCACAAGACACCCTGGGCGACGCTACGCCGCGTATTACTAACGTGATACTTGGCGCACCGCACCTCAAGGCTGGACGCGACGGCAGCTCCAATGCAGATTTTGACATTTCCCCACGCAACTATCTGACGCCTTTTTCCCGTGATGTGGTGCGCTTTGACGTAACGGGGATAGGCAT
>JAFTDG010000049.1 GCA_017454325.1 Desulfovibrio sp.
AGGGTGTCCAGAGAATTTTTTTTCCTGCCTGCCGTACACGCAGACAGTAGTCCACATCGTTGAAGGCCACGGGGAAACGGTGGGCGTCAAAGCCGCCCAGTTCTTCAAAAAGTGCCTTGGGTGTGAGCAGGCAGGCGGCGGTGACGGCACTGCGTTGGCAGACAATCTTATTGCACAGTAGATAGCCGGGTTCATCAGCCGTCCACTGGTTGCCAATGTGTGAGGCAAGCTGGTGCGTACCCACCAGAACGCCGGCATGCTGCACAAGGTTGTTCGGCCAGAGCAGTTTTGCACCCACACAGCCGATTTCTTCACGACTGGCAAGAAGACTGGCCATTTCCTGCAGCCAGGCGGGATCAACGGCCTCCGTATCGTTGTTCAGGAAGCAGATATAGTCACCAGTGGCTTCACGCACGGCGAAGTTATTGATGGCGGCATAATTAAACAGGCCGGGATAGGAAATGACGCGAGTATTGGATTTTTTTGCCGTTTCAGTAAGAAAGGCTACTGCGTCCTCTTCCTGGCTGTCATTATCCACAATGAGGATTTCCAACTCTTCATAGTGGGTCTTGTACAAAGACTCCAGGCAGGGACGCAGCAAATCTGCACGATCACGTGTGGGAATGATAATGGAGACTGACGGCAAGGATGCCGTGGACCAGCGTACCCGATTCATACCGTCCTGTTCTTCAACGAGGGCATCTGGCTGTACGGAAGCAACCCATTCCTGCACAGCGGAAAAGCGACCCGTATCTGCTGGAACGGGTAAATCCTGACTTAATATTTGTGGAAGATGACGTATGCCCCCCAGTTTCGATGCACTGTGAACAAGACGTGCCCTGAAAGCCCAATAGCTTTCGTCATCAGTATGGGGTGTTGCCTCACTGACTTCACGGGTGACCATAAAGGGGCCCAGATAGTCCGATGACCAAAAAAAGTCCTCATCCCATGACGGACGAAAGCAGGGCGTGACATCTGGCAGCTGTTCACTATCGGCATAGACCAGGCCTGCACCCGTGGTCTGCTGGGTGTATACCATGTGTGCCAGGGCATGAGGGTGCAGCCTCTCCCCATCACGAAGAAGAAGCGAATAGCTGCTCGAAGCCTTTGGCTTGGAAGCAATGCCCTTTTGCCCACGCAGAATCTGTGCACTGTGTTTTGCTGTGCAACATGGCAGGTCAAGGGAAATACGGCACGTGCCCTGCGGTTTTGGTACCGGGAAGGCCTCCTGCCAAGCAGCATATTCCACACCATGGCTAGAACAGGCCCCAGGCATGTTGGGTTCCATGCGCTGCACAAGTGCGGCAAGCAATGTGCGCTCTTCTTTCTCAAAATGGTCTGTGCGCTCAATCCACTGGGCGATATGTTCCGGCCATACACGGAAGGCAATGGGGCTGCCGGGTAACGCTCGCTTTTGGGCATCTTGAATCTTTACAACGTGCTCCTGACCATCCGCGAGCTTCAAGGGTAAATGGAGCGTAAATCCATGGCCGTCGCCCTGGGCGGGACGATAACGTCTTCCCTTGGCAAGGGTTTCTGCTACAATTTCGTCATTGACTACGGCATAAATACGCAACACCGTATCCGGCGCGAGGCTGTCCACAGCCCAACCAGTTATTGTCAGGCCACGGTCCACATGCAGTTCGCCTTCTATGCCACAGGCATTCTGAGCAGTATCAAGGCTTAGACTCTCACCGATATAAGTTTCGGTATTGGCAACACGCATACGCAATTCTGAGCCATCACCCAGGGCCGTGGAAGGCAAGGGCAAAAAGAAACCACAACCATTGGGTTCCTGCAAATCTGCCCGCACTATACCCATCACAAGGCCATCCACGAGAGCCTCCACCCAGATGGGTGAAGAACCGTCTTGCGCACTGGCCCACCCGCTGACACCCGTGCCGTTCAGCTGAAAAGCGCCTTCATAGGTGTTCATGCGGCCTCCGCAGGGATGCAACCCATGGGGATATCCGCTGCACCATGGTCATCAAGCCAGGTACGCCATGCGGTCAGATTTTCAACTTCCTGCTGCTCAGCAAACAAAAGTGCCGTTGGCTGCAGTGGACGTACATCGCACACATCTGGCAAAGGACAAACATTCTCCGGGCGTGGGGCAAACCGCCACAGTTGTTTGAGATGCTGTACCCAAAAACGCGCTTTCAGATGACGATAGGCATAGGTACAAAAATGCTTCCACCCATGAAGCGTAAGGGGTGGAATAACAATATACGTCGCCTTCACATCACCAACGTCAAAAGATGGTGTAATCTTGCCCTGTCTAGCCCCATATGTTGGTATATTCAGAATTTGTTCTAGGCGCGAAATCCAACGAAAATCACCGTGCACAATGAGATTGGTGACCCCACACTGAAGCACGAAAGTGCGCAGGGCTGCCGCATCTTTGGGCAAAAGAAATTGCATGTCTGCCAAAGCTACTGCTTGAGAGATTCGCACCAGGACCTTGGTCACCGCGCCACAGGGCAGTACAAAGCATGCAGCCTCTTGAACATTCAGACTATGTTTTGTGTCCTGGGGTGCGGCATCCCGCACAGCCCAAGGATATACATGTAAGCTCCCATCCCCGGGCTGGCAGGCGTGGCGGGAAATATGATCGCGCACCACTTTGAGCGGATCTTCTAGCAGAAATGCGCTGTAGTCTGCGTCATAACGGGGAAAACGCTTGAAAATTGCCTTGTTGTTCTGCGCCACATAGGCTCGCTTGCTTGCCCCGAAGGATCGCCCACCGAGATGCGCCACATACACGTTACAGGCAGCGTAGTTCTTGAGCTTCCGGTCAACGGCGCGCAAACAGAAATCCGACTCTTCCCCATACCCGCGAAAGAGCATCAAGCCGTCCAGACCATCACACAGGTCGAGAGCGCGGCGGGTCAACAGCATACAGAAGCCCATGCCAACGGGAATTTCCCGTACCTGCATTTCCTGTGGCAAGGCGCGACAGGCATTGTCGAGCAGTGCTGCCTCGTGCAGGGTACGCACATCGCCCCTGTCATAATAAGCTGGGAAGGAAAGCAACTCAGCCTCAGAACCCATGGCCGTCACAGTGGCAGCATCCGGCTGCTGTGCAACGCGCTGCATGCGGTCAATCCAGTCGCCGTGAACCAGCGTATCCGCATTGAGGAGAATAACATTGCCTTCAGCAACATGCGCAAGAGCATGGTTTACACTGCCCAGAAATCCCATGTTGCTGGGGGTAGATAGCAATGAAATTTTGTGTCGCAACGACAGGCGCTTAAGTGCCGCGTGGAGCCTTGGATCTGGGCCATGATCCCACACAGCGAGAATATTCGATTTAGTTATGTTTCGCCTAAGGGAGGCAAATACCGTCCCGAGACAGGAAAGCGTTTCAGCATAGCCGTCGTAGCAGGGCACGACTATGGTAACAGCGTGCTGTGCACTGCGACGGTTATTGGCTGTTTTCTTTTTCGGTCTGGCCGCTTCACAGGGTGAACAGTATACAGGGCTGCCGTTTACATGGCGGCCATCAACTATAAGGTGGATGCAGTACGGGCTGTGGTGGGCTGTGAGGGGCACATCCAGTTCGCACAAGGTATATGCGCCTGCGGAATATTTTTTGAGTGCTCCCGGCCGTAATCTCGGCGTTGCCGGATCCGAGCTAATGAAAAACTTCTTCCCCTGAGGCAGTAAAAACCAGGCACGAAAATAACCGGCGTGAATACCGCATGCACCCGTGAGTGCATGTCCGTGCTGTGCCAGCTCGTCAAAAAATGCCGGTGAAGGATGCGTGCAGAACATATGCTGCAGTATGGCTACATAGTGTTTTGCCCGATCTGTATCATTAACA
>JAFTDG010000050.1 GCA_017454325.1 Desulfovibrio sp.
GCTGGAAGAAAACGCCGCCCGTTGGGAGACGCAGTATAAAAATCAGTGTATTGCCATAGGTCGGGCCGAGGGAATGGCCGAAGGTCGGATCGAGGGAATGGCCGAAGGTCGGGCCGAGGGAATGGCTGAAGGTCGAGCTGCAGTAGCCCTTTCCATGCTGGAAGGCGGTATGCCCATGGAGCAGATTGTCAGGTTCACGGGCCTCTCTACCGCTGAAATTGAGGCTCTGCGCAAGGTGCAGTAAGACGTAACCGTCCCAGGAACCCCATCTTGTCGGGGCGCATATCTTTGCCAGGTGCCGCACAGGATACGTCAAGTTGTACTGCTGTTTAGAAAAGTCTTTCATTTTTTCTAAATAACCCGTAACTTCTGTGCCTGGCGAAGTATTAGCTGCAGCAATATATCAGCGAGCGAGGAAGGTATGCGAAGTATTTTATCCATATGTGCGCTATTATGTATCCTGTTTGCATCAGGCGCTGTCAATGCCGCCACTCCGCAGGCAGGCCAGCCGGTTCAGGATAAACCGGAGAAGTCACACGACCGTGTTACCGTTGTGAGTGTTTCCCTGGAGGGGACGGATAGTATCGGTGCTCGACTTGGTACAAGGTTAAAAGAGCGTTTTAATCAGAGCAGCCTGTTTACACTCAATGATGATGAGGAAAAGGATGTTCCCAAGTTGTACCTTATGCTTGAAACAAAACCGGAATTTTCAAGCCGTCCGGCAGTAGGTTCAGTATATTCTGTCTGCTGGGTCTTTAAGCAGGGTAAAGGATATCTCGGCTATCTGCTGGCCCGTGAGTTGGGTACGGTAAACAATGAAGATGTAGACGGGCTGGTTGACAAATTTGTAGAGCGAACGGATGGCATAGCTGCCAAATACGGCAGTCTCTGGAAATAACATCTGCCAGTACTACCTATCCTGAACGTGCCTGCCCCGTGAGGTAAAGGCCTCCAGACGGTGAATATAGGAGGATGCATGGATGCGTTGACGTGGGTTATGCTCGCCAATGCCGCAGTTTGGCTGGGCATAGGTGCATACGTGGCTTTTTTGGCGGTCCGTCAGTATTCTTTGGGGGTGCGCATCGCGCGCATGGAGCTGTTGCACCATGACTGATGCGGTAAGGCCAAATACCTCTGCACGCATTCTTATTGTTTTCCTGTCATTAGCACTGGTTACAATGCTCTGTCTGGCGTTGGCAGAGCGCTTTCTCCATCCGGATCTGACTGTCCAACGGGAACAGCATCTGGCGCCCATGCCCTCGGTAGAAGATAAAAAAAGCATGGAAATTGGCGCTCTTATGCGTCAGGCTGCTGCAGAACCACAGAATATTGACGTGCTTATCCGGCTCGTAGAGCAACTTACTGCCGCGCAAAGTTGGGATGCTGCTGCAACCTTCGCCCAGCGCGCGGTAGCCATGGATGCAACGAATCCCAAGCCGCTTTACCTGCTTGGAATCATCCTGCACAATCAGGGACGCCATAAGGAAGCTGCGGAAGCACTGGAGCATGTGCTTTCCCTTAAAGACGAGGCATCAGTACGCTACAGCCTGGGGGTGCTGTACCTTTACTTTCTCAATGACAGAGCACGGGGATTAGAACATTTACAAGCAGGAATTGAGGATACGGAAGCGGGGCGGGATATCAAGTTGGCCATCCGTGCTGAACTGGATAAAAATGCCGAAGAGCCCAAGTCGTCCGACGCAGCCGGGAAAAAGCCTGCCGGAGAAGCTGCGCCACAGCGTTCTGATAGGGAGAGCAAAAAAACGAAGAAAGACTCCATGGGAAAGAACTGAAACAGTTCCACGCTTTTGTCGTTGGCGCATATCATGTGTTAGCCATGGGCCATTTTCTTGCGTGTTACAGCAAACTGTTGTGCAGCTGCGACAAAGTTAGGCGCCCAGCAGGAAACAGCAGGAGCAAAAATATGGGTATATGATGCCCATACATTGCGATATACAAGTCCGTCCACCGAGTCAGAGCCATCCTTGCCATCAGCCGGGGAAAGCGTCCCCATGCCCCGTCCTTTGTGCAGGCGCAGGGCAAAAGGTGGAGGGGAATTTTTCCAAAGGCAGCGGGAATAGTGAAACTCATGGCCTTTCAGGGACAGGCCTTGGGGGAAATAGGGATTTTTTCCGCTTACCGTTCCTGACACATATCCCAATCCTTGGGGGCGTTGGCAAAACTGCGCGATAACAGGGAATATATTCCCCATGGGCCAGAGTTTGCCATCGCGTTCTATACCCTGCGTAAGTAGCATAAAGCCGCCGCATTCGGCATAGATAGGCATGCCGGCGTCTGCCCATGCTGCCAGTGAACGCACAAAGGGCGAGGCGCTCAGAGCCTCTGTCCAATCTTCGGGGAACCCCCCGCCGAGATACAGCGCATCCACATCCATATGCTGCGCTTCATTGCCGGATGCTGCTGGCCGTGCGGATTGACCACCTACCAGAGAGAGACATACAAGTTGCGCTCCGGCGCGTTCCAGGGCTTCCAGGTTGTCTTCATAATAAAACCACAATGCGGCATCACGCACATAACCAATGCGTGGTTTTGGCGTGGAAGCAGTGCATAACGAGGTGTGACCTGGCGCAGTCCAGACCGTTTCTACATCCTTGCCAAGGGGGGGGGCAGCCCTGGCAGCCCCAAGAACTGTATCCAGATCTAAGTGCAAAGCTACAAGAGACCCTAGGGTATCCATCGTTTCTTGTGCTTGTGGCGAAAGTTCAGAACCGGAGGAGGCAATGCCCATATGTCGCTCTGGCAGAGGATTTTTCACAAGGCGTGGCAATGCCCCAAGCACCGGAATATCCGTATATGCTTCAAACACACGGCGCAGGCTGGTTTCATGGCGGCTGGAACCAATTCGGTTGAGCACTGCACCGGCAAAACGCAGGCCAGGTTCAAAACTGGTCACGCCATGCACAAGCGCGGCTGTAGTGCGTGTCATCTTGGTACAGTCCACACTGAGAATCACAGGACAGTCAAGTGTGCGTGCAAGTTCGGCTGTGGAGCAGGTGCCCATTGTATCCATGCCGTCGTAGAGTCCCCGGTTCCCTTCCACGAGCGCCAGAATCTCGTTTGGAGCATGTGCCTGTAGTTGTGCCATGACGTGCAGAAAGAGGGCACGCAAACGTTTGTGTGGCAGAACGAAGGGATCAAGGTTGCGGGCCGGGCGGCCTGCAGCGCACGAGAGCCAGGCCGCATCTATGTAGTCAGGTCCTTTCTTGAAGGGCTGCACAATGATACCTTGGGCTGCAAAGGCGCGCGATAGCCCCAGAGCAAGCAGGGTCTTGCCGCCGCCACCCGAAAAAGCAGAGATACATATTCGCGGCAGGGGCATAACATTACATGCGGCTAGAGAAAGGGCACCGGCTCCAGACATATGCCAAACAGCATCAGTGCTTGAATGAACGTTGCCCGGTAAACACCATGGCCACCTGGGGTTGTGCTTCGTTACAGGCCATGATGACTTCGGCGTCACGCAGAGAACCTCCGGGATGGGCAATGGCCGAGACTCCCTGGGCAGCGGCCACATCAATACCGTCACGGAAAGGAAAGAATCCGTCTGAAACAAGCCGGGAACCCGTCAAGCCGCCGTGCGCCTCCTGCGTGCGCCTTTCAATATCGTCAAGCTTGCAGGCCATGTTTTTGTCTTGGGCAGCCTTTTGCTTGAGTTCGTACAGTGAGAGTCCCAGCTCGCGGAAAGCCAGGGTGTCTGCATATTTTGTGTATGCCTTGTGGATGGCCAGCTCCACACAGCCCACGCGATCCTGCTCGCCCGTGCCAATGGCCAGCGTTGCCCCGTCACGGGCAAAGATAACGGAGTTTGATGTCACTCCGGATTCAACGGCCCAGGCGAAGCGCAAGTCAGCAAGCTCCTCCTTATTGGGCGCGCGCGCTGTGACAGAAAGACCATCCTTTGTTACGGCTGTGGCTGGTAAAAAATCCTTGTTGTCAAGGATACGGTTGACAAAGGATTTCTGTACGATAATGCCGCCGTCGGCCAGGCATTTGATATCCAGGAAGGCCGAGGAGGTAAGCTCTGCCAGATGCGCAAGCCCGGGCAGTTCCATAATGCGCAGATTCTTGCGGCCTTTGAGGATGCCGACGGTGCCTTCTTCAAAAGCCGGTGCGGCTACCACTTCAAAATAATTGGCAGCCACCATCTCTGCGGCTTCACGGCTGAAAGGGCAGTTAACCACAACGGCACCGCCAAAAGCGGCGATGCGGTCGCACCAGAAGGCTTTGTTAAGCGCTGCAGCCACATTGTCAGTGCTCCAAGCAGCCCCGCAGGGATTGTTATGCTTCAGAATGACAGCTGCCGGGCGCTCGGTGAGATATTGCAGAATATTTGCACCATTGTCCACATCGGTCAGATTGGTCTTGCCCGGATGTTTCCCCGCCTGAATCATCTGCCCTTCTGTCAATGCAGAGACAATGCCATTGCCAGGCCCGCGCCAGCGCAGCCCACCGCAGGTTAGCGAGCCTTCTTTCAAGGCATAGAGCGCAGCTGGCTGGTCAGGATTTTCGCCATAGCGCAATCCTTTTTCTTCATTGCCCAGTGTCCAGGTGCGTTTCTGATACACGAGTTTTTCATCCCCAAGCATGATGGTCATGGTGTCGGGGAAGGCATCCTTCTGTATGGTGGAATACATGGCCTTGATATCTGACATGCTTGCCTCCGCAGTACGTTAGTAGGAAATAAGTTGGTTAGCACAAAGCTGTGCAAACAGCCAGCCCCGCATTCTCTTGCCATCAAGCGAGAATTATTCCAAAAGAGTTTCACAAGGAGCTTGCATGCAAATACTCTCTGTCGCCATCGTGGGAGGAGGGCTTGCGGGGTGTGAATGCGCCCTGCGCCTTGCCCGCGCCGGCCATCGTGTGACCATGTTTGAACAGAAACCGGGCTTTCGCTCCCCGGCGCATATCAGCAATAATCTGGCCGAACTCGTCTGTTCCAATTCTCTTCGTTCAGACGAAATGACATCCGGCGTGGGGTTGCTCAAGGCGGAAATGCGTGCTTTGGGCAGTGATTTTATGGCGGTGGCCGACGCATGCCGTGTTCCGGCAGGCAAGGCGCTTGCTGTTGACCGTGAAGCATTTGCCCGCTGTATGACAGAGCGTGTAGTCTCACACGGCAATATTACACTGGTGGAGCGTCAGATCCAGTCGCTTGATGATCCTGGGCTGCTTCCGTTTTTGGGAGAAGGCAGTGCGGTGGTAATTGCTGCCGGACCACTGGCTTCTGCCTCTCTTTCTACATCGCTGAAGGCAGTTCTTGGCTCGGAGCACTGCTATTTTTACGACGCTATCGCGCCCATTGTTTGGACGAATTCTTTGGATATGGATGTGGTCTTTCGAGCCTCGCGTTATGGCCAGGAGCATGGAGAGGGAAAAGGACAGGGAGATTACCTTAACTGTCCCATGAACCGGGAGGAATACGAAGTTTTCTACCAGGCCCTGCTGGAAGCGCATAAGGTATCAACCCGGTCTTTTGAGAAAGAGTGCCATTTTGAGGGGTGTATGCCCTTGGAGGCTCTGGCTGAACGTGGACCACGCACGCTGACATTTGGGCCTTTGAAACCCGTGGGATTTGTGGATCCGCGTACCGGGCATCGTCCCTGGGCTGTGCTGCAGCTGCGTGCAGAGAGCATCAATGCTGCAACCTGCAATCTTGTGGGGTGTCAGACTAAACTTGTCCAAAGCGAGCAGGCCCGCGTGTTCCGACTGGTGCCGGGAATGGAACATGCTGAGTTCGCACGTTACGGTAGCATGCATCGCAATACATATGTTAATGCGCCTGAGGTGCTTGCGCCGGACCTGTCGTTGCGAGCCATGCCCAGGGTGTTTCTTGCCGGACAGATTACCGGGGTAGAGGGGTATGTGGAGTCCGCAGCAAGCGGCCTGTGGCTGGGCATGCTGCTGTCCGCGCGGGCTGTGGGCCATGAACTGCCTCCACCTCCGCCGGTAACGGCTCTGGGTGCCCTTCTGGTACATCTGCAAACTCCTGCCAAGCATTTTCAGCCGTCAAATGTCCATTTCGGCCTTATGCCCGAACTTGGAGAGCGGGCACACAAGAAAGAGCGCAAGGCTCTATATGCAGCGCGTGCCAGAGCTTCTTTTGCCGCGTGGCAAACATGCTTGAGCTAGAAGCGTTTTTGTGACTGGAAAAAACGGGAATGCTGCAACAATGGCGTTTTTTGTCAAAAAATATGTTGACTACGCCGTATACGCTGCCCTATAAGACTTTTTGCCTACAGGAGCGTAGCTCAGGTGGCTAGAGCGCTTCCTTGACACGGAAGAGGTCAGCAGTTCAAGTCTGCTCGTTCCTACCAATGTTTATTCGGGGTCATGCCCCTTATGGCGGAATGCCTTGGCTCCGCCCATAACTTGGGTCGCCGCACGGCGGCCGGAAAACCGGTTTCGGCGCAGTGGGGAGGGTCACCTCCCCCTTTTCTTTTCCTGCCTTGACCGGCGCTGAAGGAGATCATGATGGAAGTCCGTGTGGAAGGACAGCTGGTGCAAGCAGAGGAGGCTATCGCCCAGGTCTTGCAAAAGGCCCTGAGTGGCAAGAAATTCAAGGCCGTGGTGGCCGCCTGTGCTGACAATAACGTGTTGCTTGATCTTTCAGCCCCCGTGCCCGCTGGCTGTGCTGAACTTACGCCCATATATGCGGATACCCCAGAGGGACTCGCCGTGTTGCGCCATTCAACCGCTCATGTGATGGCTGCGGCTGTAAAACGCCTTTTCCCCAAGGCCAAGGTTACGATAGGCCCTTCTGTAGATAACGGATTTTATTACGATTTCGATGTGGAAAAACCCTTTTCCAGTGAAGATTTCAGTGCCATTGAAGAAGAGATGGCAAAAATTGCGGCTGCCCGTCAGCCCTTTACGCGTCGGGATGTGTCCAAAGCCGAGGCCGTCAAACTGTTCACGGAAATGGACGAGCCCTATAAGGTGGAACTTATTGAAAGCATTGAGGCCGATACCGTGTCACTCTACACTTGTGGCACATTTACTGACCTCTGCCGGGGACCGCATGTGCCTCATACGGGTTTTGCTGCCCATGCGAAGCTGATGAGTGTGGCCGGAGCCTATTGGCATGGCGATGAAAAGAACCGGATGCTTTCCCGTATTTATGGCACAGCCTTTGCCGATAAAAAAGCGTTGGATGCCTACCTCAAGCAACTGGAGGAGGCAAAGCGGCGTGACCATCGCAAGCTGGGGCGTGAGCTTGCGTTGTTCACATTTAAGGAAGATGTGGCTCCAGGCATGGTATTCTGGCTGCCACGGGGCATGATGGTGCGTACCATTTTGGAGGATTTCTGGCGGCGTGAGCACCTGAAACGGGGATATGAAATGGTGCAGGGCCCACAGCTTCTGCGTGTGGAAACGTGGCAGAAATCCGGCCACTATGACCACTACCGTGAAAACATGTATTTCACGCAAATAGAAGAAGACGCCTACGGCATCAAGCCCATGAACTGCATTGCACACATGCTGATTTATGGTAACGAGCTGCGCAGCTACCGTGATCTGCCCCAGCGGTATTTTGAGCTGGGGGTGGTGCACCGGCATGAGAAGAGCGGCGTGCTGCATGGCTTGTTGCGCGTACGCCAGTTTACTCAGGATGATGCGCACATTCTCTGTGCGCCTGAGCAGTTGGAAGATGAAATCCTTGGTGTCATCCATATTATCCGGGATCTCATGCAGCTGTTTGGTTTTCAGTACAAGGTTGCCATCTCCACAAGGCCGGAGAGCAGCATAGGCACAGACGAGGCTTGGGAACTTGCCACCAATGCCCTGATCAAGGCTGTGGAGCATGCCGGTATTCCCTACGAGATCAATGAGGGGGACGGGGCGTTTTACGGGCCAAAGATTGATGTGCGTCTGCTTGATTGCATTGGTCGCGAGTGGCAGTGCTCCACCATTCAGGTGGACTTTACTCTGCCGGAACGCTTTGATCTGACCTATGTGGGGCAGGACGGTGAGCGTCACCGCCCGGTAATGCTGCATCGTGCCATCATGGGCTCGCTGGAGCGCTTTATTGGTATTCTCATTGAGAATTTTGCAGGAGCCCTGCCCACATGGCTCGCACCTGAGCAGGCTCGCGTGCTCACGGTGACCGATGCCGGCGACAAGGCTGCCCTGGCCTTACGTGATACGTTGACGTCTATGGGCATCCGTGCGGCAGCAGATACCCGCAACGAGAAACTTGGTTTCAAGGTGCGTGAGGCGCAGCTCGCCAAGACGCCCTACATACTTGTGGTTGGTGAGAAAGAGGTGCAGGCGGGCGGCGCAAATGTGCGCCTGCGCAACGGTGAGAACCTGGGGCTCAAATCTGCTGCGGAAATTGCCGCGCTCATCCGGGCGGAAGCCGAGGAGCCCTTCAAACAAGGAGGGATGTGCTATAGCTTCTCCTAATATGAGACCGCGACGTGATGTGCCGCAGGATGGCGTACGTCGTAACGAGATGATCCGCGCCCGCGAGGTGCGCGTGATCGCAGCTGACGGCGAACAGCTTGGCATTTTGCAGAGGAATGACGCCATTGCCATGGCCAAGGAGGCAGGTTTGGATCTGGTGGAGGTTTCGTCCACTTCCGAACCTCCTGTCTGCCGCATCATGGATTATGGCAAGTTTAAGTACGAACAGCAAAAAAAGAAACAGGAAGCCAAAAAGCGCCAGGCGGTTGTGCAGATCAAGGAAATCAAGGTGCGCCCCAAGACGGACGACCACGATTATGAAACAAAAATCCGCCATATCCGCCGTTTTCTGGAAGACGGGGATCGCTGTAAGATCACGGTCTTTTTCCGTGGGCGCGAGATCGTGCACAAGGACAGAGGGCTGGCCATACTGGACCGCATAGTTCAGGATTTGGCTGACGTTGCCAAAGTGGATCAGGAAGCCCGTGCTGAGGGGCGTACCCTGCAAATGTTACTGGTGCCCAAGAAATAGGACGGATTGGGAAGGATTTTGGCCTGGTTCGGCAATCCACTATGCCTCCTGTGATGGGAATAAAAGGAGAGAAATTCTCCTTGCGCCGCAGCACACTTTGAGGCATTATGCCTTCCCTGTCGCCTTTTGAGGTGACATGGGAAATTTTGTAAGGAGTCTGTCATGCCCAAGATTAAAACCCGGCGTTCCGCTGCCAAGCGTTTCGAGCAGACCGGCAGTGGTAAGTTTCGGCGCCGCCGTCAGAATTTGCGTCATATCCTCACCAAAAAAGCTCCCGGGCGTAAAATGCGTCTCGGTCAGGTTACCCTGGTGGATAAAACCAACGAGAAAGCCGTGCGGCGCATGTTGCCCAACGGTTAGTTGCGCTTTTACCGTTCCCGTGTGCAGAACACGGGTGGAGTGACGCCACGGCGTCAGCGGCTTGTGCAGAGCCGTGACGGATGTTCAATCTGCATCCCTCTGTGGAGAGGGCACAGGTATTTTATACAGTTCCCCGGGGGGCTTTCCTCCGCCTGGCCGGGAGAAGGAGGGTACACGTATGCGTGTGAAGAGAGGTCTTGCCAGTCATCGCCGCCACAAAAAATATCTGTCAGCCGCCAAGGGATTCCGTGGCGGTCGCAGCCGTCTGTACCGTACTGCCCGTGAGGCTGTGGAACGCTCAATGCAGAATGCCTTTTATGGCCGCAAGCAGAGAAAACGCGATTTCCGCACGCTCTGGATTTTGCGCATCAATGCCGGTGCCCGGTTGAGTGGCCTTTCCTATAGCCGTTTTATGTACGGGCTGAAACAGGCAGGTATTGTGCTGAACCGGAAGGTGCTGGCTGACCTTGCCGTGTACCAGAAGGACGATTTTGCAAAGATTGTTGACCTTGCCAAGGCTGCTCTGAAGTAGCAGTAGACTCCCCGCGCCGGAGGGTATCCTTCAGGCTGCGCTCAGGGCGAGCTGCTTAGCCGCGCCTTCAGCTTGCGGGAGAAAAGCGAGCATGCTATAGAAACGCGGATGGTGTTACATACCATCCGCGTTTTTGCTTTCCATGCCCCGCCGTAACAGGACAGTCGGCGGTGCTTTCCATTTCCCGGGAAGTCCGCAGTCTCTGCTGTGTTAGTATCCCCTTCCCGGCAACTGCCGCTGTACGCGGCTCTGGGAATATCGTTATGGATTTAATAGCCGCATTGGAAGAACTTGTTCACGAGCTTGAAAACGGTTTGTCACATGCCTCCTCTCTGGAAGAGCTGGAAGTGCTGCGTGTGAATATGCTGGGCCGCAAGGGGCGTATTGCGGGCATTATGTCCGCCTTGCCTGCCCTTGATCCATCAGAGCGTCCAGCAGTTGGGCAGAAGGCCAACAGCGTCAAGGAACGGTGTAACGCTCTGTTTGATGCCCGTAAGAACGCTCTGGAAAGAGCGCGTGAAGCTGCCGCCATGCAATCTTTTGATGCCACTGTGCCCGGTAGGGCGCCTTGGAGCGGCACCCTGCACCCTGATACGCTGGTGATGGAAGACATCTGCCGTATTTTCCAGGGGTTGGGGTTTGATGTGGCTTCCGGTCCTGAAGTGGAGATCGACCATTATAATTTTGAGGCATTGAATATGCCGCCGGAGCATCCCGCACGCGACATGCAGGATACGCTCTACATCACAGATACCGTGCTGATGCGTACACATACGTCACCAGTGCAGGTGCGCACCATGCTGGCGCGCAAGCCACCTGTTGCCGTGGTTGTGCCTGGCAAGGTCTATCGACGTGACAGCGATCTGACACACACCCCCATGTTTCACCAGATAGAGGGCCTTATGGTGGGTGATGGTATTACTATGGCCCATTTACGGGGTACGCTCACGGCTTTTGTGCGGGCCGTATTTGGTGCGGGCACAAGTGTGCGTTTTCGTCCCAGTTTCTTTCCTTTCACGGAGCCTTCTGCAGAAGTGGATATCTCCTGCTGCATGTGCGGTGGCAAGGGGCATGTGAACGGCGCACCCTGTCGGGTCTGCAAAACCACGGGCTGGGTGGAAATACTGGGTTGCGGCATGGTCGATCCGGCGGTGTTTGAAGCAGTGGATTATCCTGCAGACGTGAGCGGCTTTGCCTTTGGCATGGGGGTGGAGCGCGTGGCCATGCTCAAGTATGGCATAGGTGACCTGCGTATGTTTTTTGAAAACGATGTGCGCTTTCTTGGACAGTTTGCTGGGTAAGGTCTATCCGTAATGATGGTGTCATGGCGTTTTTTCTGCGCAGGTGCCGTGTGTCGTGCCTGTGCCTGCATGGCCGTTGCGGGCCTGTTTGTGCTGCAGCCCTATGCGTTGCATATGCAAGATACTGTGTGGGCTTCGTCCTATAGCCCGCCGCGTACTGGACTGGAGCCACCCGGCGGCCCCAGGAAAACGGAAGTATTGCCCGGTGGCAGGAGTATAGGGCGCACGGCCGAAGGCGGTATGGGGTATACTGATGCCTATGGTAACACTATTACCAATCGACCCCTTGAAGAGACAAAGGCGCACCCCCGTCTCAGACCTGGCGCGTATGGTGCTGCGTATGGCAAAACGCAGCCCGAGCGTCCCCTGCCCGACCCGCAGGATACAACTCCGGCCTGGAATTTTAAGTAACCCCGTCCCGCAACAACGCGGTAACTAGGATACGGTTATGCTGCTTTCCCTCTCTTGGTTGCGTGAGTTTACCCCTTATGAAGGAACGGCTGAACAGCTTGGCGACCGTTTGACAATGCTTGGGCTGGAGCTGGAGGATATTCTTCATCCCTATGAAGCAATACGTTCCATAGTGGTGGGGCATGTGCTCACATGCGAAGCGCACCCCCAGTCTGATCACCTGCATGTGTGCAAGGTGGATGTCGGCCAGAATGAACCTCTGGATATTGTCTGTGGTGCCCCTAATGTGGCGCAGGGGCAGAAGGTCCCTGTGGCGTTGGTAGGTACGGTCATGCCAGACGGTATGGTCATCAAAAAAGCCAAACTGCGGGGAGCGCTCTCAATGGGCATGATATGTTCTGAGCGGGAGCTTGGCCTCACAGAAGACCACAGTGGCATCATGGTGCTGCCCGATACATTTATTGTAGGGCAATCCCTGATAGATCAGCTTGATCTGGACCGGGAAGTGCTGGATATTTCTGTAACACCGAATCGTGCTGACTGCCTTTCTGTTCTGGGTTTGGCCCGCGAAACGGCACATGCCTTTGCATTGCCCTTTAGTATTCCTGAACGTCCGTTTCATGAAGACAGTGCCGCTCCTGAGAGGATTGTACCTATTGATATTCAGGCGCCGGAGAGCTGCTGGCTCTATGCCGGACGTATCGTCTCCGGGGTGAAGATAGGTCCTTCGCCCATGCGTATACGCCATCGTTTGCATGCTGTGGGCGTGCGTCCCATTTCCAACATTGTGGACGTAACAAACTATATTCTTTTTGAATGTGGGCAGCCATTGCATTCTTTTGATTTGGACAAGCTGGAGGGCGGGCGCATTGTGGTGCGTCATGGCAGACCCGGGGAGAAATTTACTACTCTGGACGGGCAGGAGCGTCTGTTAACTGCAAACGACCTGTGTATCTGCGACGCAGGACGGGTCGTGGCTCTTGCCGGTGTGATGGGTGGTTTGAATACGGAAATTACTGATGCCAGTACCAATGTATTTTTGGAGAGCGCAGTATTCAGGCCTGCCACTATTCGTCGCACCTCGCGTCGCCTGGGGCTTTCTTCCGAGGCATCCTACCGTTTTGAACGGGGTATCGACCAGCAGGCAAGTCGTTGGGCTCTTGATCGTGCCTGTGCCATGATGGCCGCCATGAGTGGCGGCCATGTACAGCGTGGACTATCCTGCAGTGAGCCACACCCCTTTGTCCCCGTACGCATTCCGTTCCGTCCCTCTCGAGTTGATGCCCTTCTTGGTGAGCACGTCACACCGGAGTTTGATGAAAAGACGCTTACAGGCCTTGGCTGCCCTGTAGAAAAGGGGGAAGACGCTTGGGTGGTCACACAACCTTCATGGCGTCCGGACCTTACCCGTGAGGCGGACCTTATTGAAGAGGTAGGACGTATGTACGGGCTGGATACCATTGCGCCGGTGCTGCCTGCAGTTGCACAGACGCTGGATTGTGCCAGCGCACCCGAATCGCGTTTTGCCTTTTGGTCGCGTATAAAGCGCTGGGGCGCAGGGCTTGGCTTGAATGAGGTCGTCAACTACAGTTTTGTGGGGCATAAGGATCTTGATCGCCTGGGATTGCCGCAGCAGGGGCGCATCTCCATTATGAACCCCCTTTCAGCTGAGCAGGATGTTTTACGAACGGTGCTTGCCCCAGGCCTGCTGCACGATTTGCGCAATAACCTGGCCCAGGGTGCGCAGGGGCTACGTCTTTTTGAGCTGGCCAATGTTTTTGAGGCCGACGCCGTTTCCGAAACTACGGCCCGCGAAACGGGCATGCTGGGAATACTGCTCTATGGTAGTCGTTATGACACGGCCTGGCCCCAGGCTGCGGGGGATATGGAATATGCCGATCTTAAGGGCGTAGTGGAGCACTTGCTGCGCTTCCTGCACCTTGCAGCGTCAGAGTATACAACCTGTGAGGAACACACATTCCTGCAGCCCTGCGTATGTGTGAGAGCACAGGGGCGCGATGTGGGGGTCATGGGCAGGGTCAAGCCTGCCGTGGCTGACGTTTACCTGGCCCGCAAGGATGTCTGGTTAGCGGAGCTCAATTTGGAGACCCTGCGCGAACTGCATGATGTGGCAGTGGTGCGGTTTGCACAGCTGCCGGTTTATCCACCCGTGCGGCGTGATATTACCATCGCGGCTGGTTGCGGGCTAAAGGTGGCGGATATAGAGGCGCATGTGCGTGACTTGCATCTGCCCCTGCTGGAAGATGTGACTCTGGTGGACTGTTATATACCGCAACAGACCTCGGATGGGGACTCCGTGCGCAACCTGACGTTTCGTCTGACATTCCGCCACCAGGAGCGCACCTTAAAGGATGCAGAGGTGGATAAGATGCGCGAAAAGGTGGCGGAGTCGCTGCAGAAGGTTCTGAAAGTGACGGTATAAATTCCCTGGGCCGTTCCCGGCGGTATGGTTACCGCCTGTGGGAACTGAGGGAGACGCGCATGCCAGACAGCACAACCGAGACTTATAAAATCGGTGAGGTAGCAGAAATGCTCAACCTCAAAACCCATGTGCTGCGGTTCTGGGAGACGGAATTCCCCCAGCTGGCCCCGTTGCGTACGGCCAAGGGGCAGCGCTTGTATACAGGTGCACATGTGGCTCTGTTGCGACGCATCCAGCAGTTGCTGCATGAGCAGGGCATGACCATTGAAGGAGCGCGTCGCGTGATTGAAGGCAGCGCTGTCGTGGACGATACTCTGCCGGAGCGTGTGGCTGCAGTGCCGGATCCTGAGTTCATGCATATGCTAAAACGCGAGCTTCTGGCTGTACGACGGCTGCTGCAAAACGACTGACAAACCTGCAACTCAACTGCGAGTCCTCACATGATATTATCCCCGTCTCTCCTGTCTGCGGATTTTGCACATGTGGCCGATGAACTGACGGCGCTGGAAGCAGCCGGGATTACGTGGTTGCATCTGGATATTATGGATGGCGCTTTTGTGCCCAATATTACCTTTGGACCGCCACTGTTGCAGGCCATGCGTCCCTTGAGCAATCTTTTTTTTGACGTACACCTGATGGTGGAGGACCCGGCCCGCTATATCGGCGATTTCCGCGCTGCCGGGGCAGATATGCTTGTTATCCATGCCGAAGCAGACAAGCACCCGCAGCGCACCCTAACGGCTATTCACTCGCTGGGCTGCAAGAGCGGCCTGGCCCTGAATCCCGGAACAGACGTGAGTGTTGTGCGCTGGCTTGCTGCCGACATAGATATGCTGGTGCTCATGAGTGTCAACCCGGGATTTTCCGGGCAGGCATTCCTTCCGGCTACCTACGAAAAAATTCGTGCTGCCCGTTGCATTTTGGATGAAAATGGCGGAGCGAACGTGCTTATTCAGGTGGATGGTGGTGTTAGCCCTGAAAATGCTCCACATCTTGTTGACGCCGGGGCAGAGGTGCTGGTTTCAGGATCGGCTTTTTTTGCACATAAACCGTATGAACAACGGATTGCGGCCTTTATGGCAGCTTCTGCTGGCCGGAAGAGACGTCCTGCGGAAGAAGCCATGCAACGCCGCAAGACAGCCCTTGACGGGGGTACGCTGCTGTGTTGAACAGGCTGGGCAGCAGTGCTGTCTTGCCATCATAGTTATCTGTCATTCGTAGTAAAAGAGGGAGATGCCATGCCCACCCGTCGTCAGTGTGCCAATGCCATTCGTGTCCTCGCCATGGACGCCATCGAAAAAGCCCAATCCGGTCACCCCGGAGCACCTCTTGGTATGGCCGATATGGCCGAAGCTCTTTGGCGGCATGTGCTGAAGCACAATCCTGCCAACCCCCACTGGTTTGACCGTGACCGTTTTGTGCTTTCCAACGGGCACGCTTCTATGCTGCTCTACGCATTGCTGCATCTAACGGGCTATGGCCTGACCATGGATGACGTGCGTAATTTCCGGCAATGGGGAGCACGGACCCCAGGCCATCCCGAGCGGAATCCTGAGCTTGGCATTGAGATGACGACAGGTCCTCTGGGGCAGGGCATTGCTTCAGCCGTGGGCATGGCTCTGGCAGAACGCATGCTGGCCGCACGCTTTAATACGCCGGAATACAATATTGTGGATCACCGTACCTGGGTGTTTCTGGGTGATGGCTGCCTGATGGAAGGCGTCTCCCATGAGGCATGCTCTCTTGCCGGCACATGGAAGTTGGGCAAACTCAATGCCCTGTATGACGCCAATGGTATTTCCATTGACGGCAAGGTTGACAACTGGTTTACGGAAGATGTGGCAGCACGTTTTCGTGCCTACGGGTGGCAAGTCATCGGGCCTATAGACGGACACGATTATTTCGCTCTGGATGCTGCTTTGGCCGAGGCAAAAGAGGATACATGCCATCCTGGCCTGATTATCTGCCGTACGCACATCGGTTTTGCCTCACCGAAGGCGGATAGCGCTGCTTGCCACGGGGCACCGCTGGGCCAAGAGAATATTGCCGCCACACGTAAGGCTTTGGGCTGGAGTGAGCCGCCCTTCACAATCCCGGCAGATATTTCTGCGGCCTGGGACGCCCGCGTACAGGGGAAGGCCGTCGAGGATGCCTGGCAGAATGTCTTTGATGCCTATGCGGCTGCCCATCCGGACAAGGCTGCGGAATTCAGCCGGTGCATGCGTGGTGATCTGCCTGAGGATTGGGCTGACATTGCCAAGGCTATGCTGGATGCCGCCGTCAGTGCGGGAGAGAACATTGCCACGCGTGTGGCCTCACGTAAGGTACTGGAGTACCTTGTGCCCCATTTGCCCGAACTGGTCGGCGGCGCGGCCGATCTAACCGGTTCCGTAGGTACATGTACCTCGGCTTCCACGCCTCTTGATGTCGCCGCATATACGGGTAATTATATATATTACGGCGTACGTGAATTTGCCATGAGCACCGTTATGAACGGTCTGGCTTTACACGGGGGCTTCATACCCTATGCGGGGACGTTCCTCTCCTTTGCGGATCAGGCCAAGAACGCGTTACGACTTGCAGCACTCATGCACATACGTGCCGTATGGGTAATGACACACGATTCCATCGGTGTAGGAGAAGACGGCCCGACCCATCAGCCCGTAGAGCAGCTCGGTATGCTGCGTCTTACGCCTGATATCCACGTCTGGCGGCCCTGTGATGGCGTGGAAACCGCCGTGGCATGGCGTTGTGCCCTTGAGAGCGCAACCGCGCCCACGGTACTTTCTCTTTCCCGGCAAAAAACGGTCTTCTGCGCGCGCAGCCCGCAACAGGTACGTGACATCGCGCGTGGTGGCTATATCCTGTATGCGTGCGAAGGAACGCCCGACATCATTCTTATAGCTACTGGCTCTGAGGTGGGGCTGGCACTGGAAGCTGCTGAGGCCCTTACACAGCAGGGTCGCAAGGCGCGTGTGGTTTCCATGCCCTGTACTTCTGTGTTTGACGCGCAGGATGCCGCTTGGCGTGAATATGTGCTGCCCTCTGCCGTGCGTGTACGCATAGCCGTTGAGGCATCTGCCGCCGACTGGTGGCGGAAGTATGTGGGGCTGGACGGAGAGGTGCTGGGCATGGTGGGCTTCGGTGCGTCCGCACCGGGCAAGGTGGTGTTTGAAAAATTTGGCTTCACAGTTACGCATGTACTGGAGCTGGCGGAGCACATGTTTAACAAGCAGGGGCTCTAGCGGCAGTCAGCCGCAGGCCTGTGAGGGAGTATGCCATGGCCATCAAGAAAATGCAGGATTTGGATTTGCAGGGCAAAACAGTAGTTATCCGCGAGGATCTCAATCTTCCCATGAAGGAAGGGCGTATAACTAACGATAAACGGGCTCGGGCGGCCTTGCCCACTATCAGGACAGCTTTGGAAAAAGGCGCAGGCGTAGTGCTTGTTTCACACTTGGGCCGCCCAACAGAGGGGCAGTTCGAAGAGCAGTTTTCTCTCAAACCTGTGGCCAAGCATTTGGCAGAGCTTTTGGGCAAGCCTGTGACATTGGCCAGAACCATGGCCGATGCCAAAGCCATGCCTGGCACGGTGACACTGCTTGAAAATGTGCGTTTTTTCAAGGGGGAAAAGAAGAACGATCCCGAGCTGGCCGCGCAGCTGGCTGCCTTGGGCGATATTTACGTGATGGATGCCTTCGGTGCGGCACACCGTGCCCATTCCTCCACAGAAGGTGCTGTGCGCGTGGCAAAGACGGCATGCGCGGGTCCGCTCTTGCAGGCGGAGCTTGATGCCTTCAGCAAGGTGCTGGACAATCCTGCGCGACCGCTGGCAGCCATTATAGGCGGATCAAAGGTCTCCACCAAACTGGGACTTTTGGAGAATCTGCTGCAAAAGGTGGATACGCTCATCGTGGGAGGCGGTATTGCCAATACCTTTTTGGCCGCCACGGGGCATAAGGTGGGCATATCCCTTTGCGAGGAAGAACTTATTCCTGACGCAAAACGCATTCTTGATCTGGCCGTGAAATTGGGCAAGAAGATGCCCTTGCCCACGGATGTGGTGATTGCGCCGAAACTGGAACCCGGCCAAAAGGCCACAGTCTGCAGTGTGGATGCCGTGCCTGCAGACCAGATGATTTTGGACATTGGCCCGAATACGCTCGCACAATATGAAGAACTCCTGGCAACTGCTGCCACCGTGGTCTGGAATGGCCCAGTAGGAGCCTTTGAGACGGATCCCTTTGGCAAGGGGACGTTGGAACTGGCGCAGTACTTGGCACAATCTACAGCCTTTGTAGTTGTGGGGGGCGGTGACTCTGTGGCGGCAGTGGAAAAATATGGCCTAGCCGACAAAATGGGCTATATTTCTACCGGTGGCGGAGCTTCTTTGGAATTGCTTGAAGGCAAGGTATTGCCCTCCGTGGCAGCTCTGGAGGCGCGTGGCTGAGGATAGCTGCTTGAGATAATGCTGCAACAATAATATACAGCGCCCCGGCTCGAAAGAGCCGGGGCGCTTTCTCTATCCGAACTGTCTTTGTATGCTAAAAGGCAACGAGCACCTGCTCATCATCCGTTGTCCGCTTGGCAATATCGCCGATATGCCATGCTTTCAAATTGAATGCCTCGATGCGGCTGATGGTTTCCTCTGTCTGGTCGGGTGACAGTACTAATACATAGCCTATGCCGCCATTGAAGATTTGCAGCATTTCCGGCCAGGAAAGATGCCCCGCTTCCTGAAGCCATGTAAAAACAGGGGGCATTGTCCAGCTGCCAAAGTTCACATGCGCTTCCACCTGGGTGGGCAGAACGCGGGGGATGTTGTCGTAAAAGCCGCCGCCCGTGATATGGGCCATGCCCTTCACGTTTATGTCACGCAGCAGCTGTCGCACAGCCTCAACATAGATGATAGTCGGCCGCAGCAACACATCGGCAACACTGGCCCCGGCTTCGCCGGGGAAGGGGGAATCCGGCGTTAAACCGCTTTCAGCTAGGATTTTTCTGGCCAGGGAATATCCATTGGAGTGCAGTCCAGAGGAACCAATCCCCACAATGGAATCTCCGACCTGGATTGATGAGCCGTCAATCAGCTTGGCATTGTCCACAATCCCCACGCAAAAACCGGCCAGATCGTATTCGCCAGGCGCATACATATCGGGCATTTCAGCGGTTTCGCCGCCCAGTAAGGCACAACCGGCCTGGCGACAACCTTCGGCTACACCGCTAATGACGGTATGGGCTGTATCCACATCCAGCTTGCCGGTAGCAAAATAGTCGAGAAAAAAGAGTGGAGTGGCCCCCTGCACCAGGATATCGTTGGCACTCATGGCCACAAGATCAATGCCAACGGTATCGTGCTTATGGAAGGAAAAGGCCAGCTTAAGCTTGGTGCCTACTCCATCGGTGGAAGAAACAAGCACAGGATCATCCATGCCACTGAGATCGGGTCTGAACAGACCGCCGAAACCGCCTATGTCTGACAGAACGCCCCTGGTGTGTGTGCCCTGAACTAGAGCCTTGATGCGGGAAACCAGGGCGTTACCCGCAGCAATATCAACGCCTGCCTGAGTGTAGGCTTTGGAGCGGTCGCTGGACATTTCTGCCTCCTTAAGATGAGCATGCATAGCACAAGTCGTCGTAAATCCCAAGACTCTTTTTATTCCTAGACCCCATAGGCTGCCGCTGATAGAATAGCCCAGAGGGGAAAAGGAGTTGCTATGCGTATATCAGTGCTCGTATGCTTTTGCCTCATAGCAGGCTTGACCGTGCTGTGCGCAAGCCGGGCTGCCAACAGTGAAGAATACCGTGCACCTGTTTCCGGTGCACTCATGGCACCACCTCTGCCAGAGCAGACAACCCGTCGATTGCTGCTTCCACCCGAGACAACACAACAGACAGCGCAATCTTCTTTGCATGACGGTTCGTTATTCGATGCTGCTTTACCTCGGTCAAAAGATGCAGTGGCGCCGTTGCAGCCTGCACTGGAATCTGGATCGAGCTATTCCCTGCAATCGCATCCCGGTATACAGGGGGCAGTACCCTATTCCCATTTTATGGAAGGCAAGGGCGTCAGGGATAGCAAACCACCGGCACCTGTTCCTAGTGAACAAATGAATCCTCTTTCGCCTGCATCGACGCAGCCTCCCTTAGAAAATTCGGGTTCTCCTGAACACTACAGGGGCGTACCCATGCAGGAAGAAGACATTGTCTTTGGCACCTCACGTTTGGAGGGCAGTCATTTTTTAAGCAGAGGGCGTGTTCGCCATTGGCGTGATTCTGTAACAGGCGATATCATTACCCATGTGGTACCGCCTCCACCGCCGGCTGTGCAGCAGCACGAACCCCTGCTGATTGCGCCGCGGATCTATCCCGACGTATTTGGCCTCCACGGCTATGACCATGGCTCGAGACATGGGCATACAGGTCGTACGTTTACGGAACAATGGGGAGGGCGGTAATATGCAGGCAATGCTCTGGTCACCCAATGCCGATGGCTCTGTAAGCTGCCGCCTCTGCGTACACCGCTGCCGTGTGCGTAAGGGAGGCAAAGGACGTTGTGGGGTGCGTGTCAATCTCAAGGGGGGATTGGTCTCTCTGGTCAATGAGGTTGTAACCGCTGTCGGCATGGATCCTGTAGAAAAAAAACCTTTGTATCACTTTTTGCCCGGTACGAAGATTTTTTCTGTGGGCAGTGCAGGGTGCAATTTTCACTGCCGTTTTTGTCAGAACAGCAACATATCTCAGGTGCCAGAAAGTGGTGTGGTGCCTGGCCGGCGCGTTACTCCTGAAGATCTTGTTTCACTGGCCGTGACAAACCGTGCGCGCTCCCTGGCCTTTACCTATAATGAGCCTACGGTGTTTTTCGAGCTCGTTTATCAGACAGCACGCCAGGCCAAGGAGAAGGGCCTTCCCAGTGTGCTGGTTAGTAACGGGTTTATGTCAGCAGACTGCCTGCGGGCGCTGCATGCGAGTATCAGTGCTGCGAATATTGACTTGAAAGGGTTCAGCGACGAATTTTACCGCTCCTATTGTGGAGGTCGCCTGCAGCCTGTCCTTGACAACCTTAAAGCTATCAAGGCGATGGGCTGGTGGCTTGAGGTGACCACATTGGTCATTCCCGGTGTCAATGACACTATTGATGAGCTCAAGGGGGTGGCAACCTTTATTCATGACGAGCTAGGGGCGGATACTCCCTGGCATATTTCTGCCTTTCATGGTGCCTATCGCATGGCCGATTATCCTGCAACTCCGCTACCCAAGCTGGAAGAGGCCTGGCGCATTGGACGTGAATCAGGGCTGCACTATGTCTATATAGGCAATGTGCGCAGTGCGGTAGGTTCCACCACATTTTGTTCCCAGTGCGGGGCGGCGGTGATCCGGCGCGAAGGCTTTGAAGCACGCGTTTCCGGTGCATTGGGGGAATGTCCCTCCTGTGGTACGGTTCTCCCGGGCATCTGGACGTTATGATTCTGGTCTATACCGGCGACGGAAAGGGCAAGACCAGTGCCTGTGTGGGACAGGCCTTGAGAGCCTTGGGCCAGGGAATGACAGTTGCTTTTGGTCAGTTCATGAAGCGTGACGGTCAAGCGGGGGAGCAGGCCATGCTGTCCAGGCTGCTTGGAGATCGTTTCCTCGCTGGAGGGCTGGGTTTTTTGCGCAATCCAGCCGAGCGGCCTGCACACAGGCAAGCTGCTCTAAAGGTACTTGCCTGGGCGCAGGTGCAGCTGGCCGATTGTGATATGCTGCTGCTGGACGAAGCCCTTTATGCCCTTGGCGCGAATCTGCTGACGCGAGAAGACGTGGAGGCACTGCTGCATATTGCCCGTCGTGAGAAATGCCATCTTGTACTTTCCGGGCGCAATGCGCCGATGTGGCTGGTAGCGGTCGCTGACCTGGTGACCTCCATGACAGAGGTCAAGCACCCCTGGCAGCAGGGCGTTGCAGCCACAAGAGGCATAGAATTCTGACCGTATTGTGTTCACCTGTCAGTATTATGTGTTAAAAAACCGCCGTTTTCTGAAGAAAACGGCGGCTAGGGTACGCGCGGGAAGGACTCGCGCGCAGGAGGTTACGTCGGGTGCGGCCGTGCACACAGTGACCGCACCATGTCAGGAGTGTTAGAAGGTATAGGCAAAGGTGACCTGGGCTTTCCAGGCATCTTTTTTCTGCACCTTGGAATCTTCCATCCAGCGGCGGTTCCAGGTGTCGCTGTTGTACATGTTGACAATATACCCGAGATCCACATTCACGGCGAAATTTTCATACATCTGGTAGGTGTTGTCCAAATTAAATTCCAGCAGATTGTCATTGGTGGTCATATATGGGCCGTCAGCGCCATAGCCGTCATTCCAGCCTTCGCGTGAATTGAAGTATTTGGTCATGCTCGGGCTGTTGGTACCGCCCCACAGGGCCACGCGGAAGGTATGCGACAAATCTTCAATGAAGCTCATGTCGCGTACCTGCAGGCCCACGCCCCAAGTACCGGCATAGGTCATGTTCTTTTCAATGTTGTCGCCGCCCTTAGAGGCAACCGACCAGTCCGTGCCGCCTGAACCCATGAAGCTGGTGAAGCTACCCGAACCGGCAATGCTGGGCATACGTTTGGAGCCGTTTTTCATGTCTCCGTCGTCACCAGAGGCGTACCAGCCGAAGATGCCGGGAACGCCCCAGTCAAACTTGTATTCCACTAGAGCTTTGACCAGCCAACCCTCGCGGCGGCTATCAGCGCGTATGGAATCAACATTGCCCCGTTTGAAAAGATCATAGGAGCCGAAACCTCCGGAATATCCGTAGTCAAATTCAAATTCGATGTTCAACGGATCCCAGAGGGTCAGGGAAATGGGCAACCCGAACCAGAACAAGGAGCTGTAGGCCTGGCTGTTGCCAAAACCGTTGCTCAAATCGGCATTAAAGCCGGGGTGGTAGTTGATCAAAGTCTGGGACAGAACACCATCTTGTGTTGTCCAGCCGCCATCAAGTGAGGAAGTACGGCGATCATTGTTATAACGAATGAGAGCGTCATCGTCATAGCCATCGAGTGCATTTTTACCCATCATACCGTACATGACCCATGGCGTGAGTTCCACACCGTCAAAGGTCAGTGGCAACGAAAGGGCAAAGAGGTCGATATTGTCCAGATAATTTCTTTCAAAATTCGTTTTCGTGCCGTCAGCAGAATCCCACCCATCATAATTGTCGTTGACAGGGCGCATCCAAAGGCCGGTCAGGCTGACGTTGTCATTGAATTTGTAGTTTGCCACCACGGCAGCAACATCACCATCCATGATGGCGGAGCCGCCGGCAGCATTGGGCATGGCAAAGGCCTGCAAGCCCATGCGGAACTGGAGATCGGTATTGGGTACCGTCCAGTCAATATAGGCATTTTTGACTTTGATCTGGTTTGTGCCATCGGCACCGAGGGCACCACCGTACTCGGCATCGCCCCAGTACTGGGTGCCAATTTCAAAAAATACTGTACCGGAAAGGGCTTCGGAGGCCACGGCGTCCACTTGAAGGCGGATACGTTGTGCAGCACCAAAAATATCGTCAGCATCTTTTTTATTGCCGCCGGCTTTATCTACAAAGTTGGTGTCGGCCACGCCGAAACCTACCAGCCATTCGCCCTGAGCCTTGAAGTCGATGGCCTTGGCACCCGTCTGAATGCCCATGAGCATGCCTGCGGCGAGCAAGGTCACCATGCAGGCTTTTTTAAAAAATTTTAATCCTTTCTTTTGGTTGGACATGCTTGAATCCTCCACGAACATTTTGCGAAACTCCACTGTGACCCACTCTGATATGACACGGATGGAGAATCGTTGGTGTGTCACTAAAAGATGGACGCATCATGCAGAAGATTGGAGAGCATGTCAAGTAAATTGAAATTTATTTTCTAATTCATAATAATGCCTGGGTGAATATTTTCTTTGGAGTTTTCAGGCATACATAGCCATGTGCCCGGTCATTCCATCCGAGGCCTGGTAGATCGCATCCATCGTAATGTTCTGACCGATTTCCGGCCAGCTCAAACAGGCTCCCTCTTCGGTGAGTGTCCAGTTGTTTCTCTGGGCAGGGGTTGCCCGAGAGAGTGTGGGGAAGGCGCCCAGGGGCACGGTGACACGGCGTCCGTCATTGAGTTCCACTTCCATTCTGAATGCGCTGAACTCTACGGATGTTGCGGATATGTGTGCGTATTGGTTTGTCATGATGTCATCCCCCATAATTTGCATGTGCAGACTATGCAAGGAGATATGCAATATTCAGACCAAGACAAAGCGTTGACGCAAGGAGATGAGTACAGTGTTAGTCCTGCAATATATCCCGTGCTCGGGAAGGTTTGGTTTGCATCCGGGTAAAGGCTTTGTTGCCATAGATAGTGCAGAGGAATGCCCCCAGGCCGGAGAGCGCACTCATAATGCCCAGGGGCAGGGCGCTTTCCGGCCCGGCAATGCCAGCCAGGGGTGAGGCTGCAGCTCCGCAGATAAAGAAGACTACGCCAAGAATGCCAGAAGCCGCACCCGCCCCTACGTTTTGAGCCATAATGGCCAAGGTGAAGCTCGTAGGCTTGGTGAAGCCCTGGGCTGCCAGCATAGCCATGAGGCTTGCCATCATGGGAACGGGTGAAGTTGGATGCAGCATCGCAACAGCCAAAATGGCAAGACAGGCCAAGGCACGACAGAAGTTGCCAAAGGCCAGCAGGGTTCTGTCGCCAAAGCGACCGCTCAATTGGCCTACTGCAAGTGAGGAGATCACCAGCACCATGGCGTTGGCACTAAAAAATAGCCCGAACTGCTCCACGCTGAAGCTGTAGATGTGAATAAAGATAAAGGGGGAGGCTGAAATGTAGCAGAAAAAACCTGCCGCAGTGAAGCCCTGCACTCCCGTATACCAGAGGAAGGCCCGCTGGTGAAAGAGCTGCCCCATGTTACGAAAGGATGCGGCCATGCCACCGCGCACCCGCTGGTGTGGTGCAAGAGTTTCTGGTATGGCCAAGCGACAGCCAAGCCAAAGAGCCGCCCCAATGCCGGTGAGCAGGTAAAAAATGCCGCGCCAGCCCAGGGCAGTGGTGGTGATGCAACCGCCGCCAATGGGGCCGACTACGGGGGCAATGCCGGTAATGGCCATGAACATGGACATAAAGCTGGTCAGCCGAGAGCCCGTGAAGGAGTCACAACTGAGAGCTCGGCAGAGTACAGCTCCGCCGGATCCGCCAAGTCCCTGTAAAAAACGCAGTACAAGAAATATTTCTCCAGTAGGAGCATAGGCACAAAGCACGGAAGCGACCGTAAACAGTATCAATGAGACAAGCAGGATACCCTTGCGACCAATACCATCCGAGATGGGGCCTATAACAATCTGACCTAATGCCAGGCCCAGCAAGCAGGCGGCAATGCTTGCCTGTGCCATAGATGCCGGAATGGTGAGATCGCGTGCTATGTCAGGCAGGGCCGGAAGGTACATGTCGGTGCAGAGAGGGCCAAACCCTGCCAGAAAGGCCAGCAGCACAATGACAAGGATGCGTTGTGTGCCGTGGACATCTGCCAGGGAACGGTATGGGGAAGGAGATTGGGCCATAATGTTATACTCCTTGTGCAAAACCGCTGAGGCGTTGGAGCAGGCAGGTCATGTATTGTGGCTCTGGACAAGACAGGCCCCATCACTGCGGACTAAGCATGTCTAGGACTGTATTGATTGCTGTGTATGGGTTAGCTGGCATTTATTGCAGTGCCATGTCTACGCAAGAGAAGTACAAGCAAAGACATGAGCTGCACGGCGAACATGCAGGCAAGGCAGGCCAGCCAGCCATAGTGGGCATAGATGATGCCCGGCAGCCACGACCCCAGCACACCACCAAAATAGTAGATGGAAAGGAAAAGCCCGTTGACCATGCCGTGATCGCATTGCCCCGATTTGGTGGCTAGCTGATTGATAAGACCCGGTGCCAGGGAGTGGACAATAAATTCGCCCAGGGCAATGAACCACAAGCCGCTGAAAATCGTCCATACCAGAGGCGGGTATAGTGAGAGCAGGGAAAGAGTAAAGACTGTTCCTCCAAAAATGAGCAGATTATTGGTCGAACCAAACAAGCGCTGCAGCGGATTGAGGGTCAGCGAAGCCACAAGACCAATGGAATAGCCCAGATACATCAGGCCAATGAGCCCTTCCGACTGACCCTGACCCAGTTCTGCCATGCGCAGGGGCACAAGATTGCCAATGGCAGCGAAGGTAAAGATGCCGCACGCCTCCACAAAAAGCAGGCTGGGAACACCCTTTTGTTTGAGCACAGTCAGGTAATCGCTGATACGATGGGCCTGAGGTTTACCGCCGGCCTGTTCGGGAATGCTCCGTGCAAGAACAAGGCAGAGTAGAAACAGTACACAGATGGCTGCCAGTGTGGTACGCCAGCCAAATAGTTCTGCACTGTAGCCGCCGCCAAGACGGCCTGTCAGTGAGCCTACAAGCGTCGCCGTCACGTAGCCTGCAAGTGCCCGTTTCATATCAAGATGGCGAAACATGCCGGCAATGCAGGCCATGACACTGGTGAGCAGCACCGGTGTGAGAATGGCCTGTAATACGCGGATTGCAAGGAGCCCCTCAAAGGAGGTTGCGCAATACATTCCTGCACCGCTTATTCCCAAGAGGGCTGAAGAGGCGAGTATGGCTCGTCGTATTCCCGTACGTCCCAGGAGTAAACCTACGCACAGGGGGGAAATGCTCAGGGAGAGCATGTGTACGCTGACGAGCAGGCCAATGTGGCCGCGATCAACGGCGAGCTCTTGGCCGATGCTGTTAAACATGGGCTGCGGTCCATACATCAGAGCGTAGGCACATGCCGTAAGCAGAAGAAGGCATATGTATGATCTGAATACGTTGGCGCTGTGAACGTGCTGGTGCGGCATGGCATCCTCCTTGATGCGGGCGGGATGTTCACTCCGTCGCTGCCAGCTGTCAAGTACCGATACAGAGGTTACGCCGCGTTGTTAGAGCTCACTTCAGGCTGTCTCTGTTTTGGCTGTCACATAGGTGCTGGAGGTAAAACTGACGTGTGGCAAGTACGAACAGTCCAAGCCCCGAGCAGTGCAATACGGCCACTGCCCAGAACATAAACGTATAGCCAAGGTGCTCGGCCAGAAATCCGCCGAGGAAGATGCCCAAGCCGATGCCCAGGCTCCACGAACAAAGTATGGTGGACATGGCAGTGCCATATTCAGTACTGCGGGCGACACCGAGGATCATGTTTTGGAAGGCAGGCCATAAATGCCCGTTGCCCAGGCCGATGAGCAGGGCTGAGCCATAGTAGGCCATAAAACCAGGGCAGGCGATGAACAGGGTGTATCTGCAGGTGGAGAAAAGTATGCCCTGCAGGGCATGGCGGACGAAGTTGCCTTTTCGTAGCGATTTATTTCCCTGCAGCCTGGAGAGGATGAGCCCGATAGCCAGCAGGAAAAAAAAGGTGCCCGTGCCGCCGGTAATGCCCAAGACTTCTTTACCATAAATGGCGAGGTAGTTGCTCAAGGCCCCGTAGCAGCAGCCGAAAAAGACCATATTGCAGCCGAGCATCCAGCCGTTCAGAAGAATAAAATTGCCAAGGCCTACCTTTTCTTGTGCCCTTGGAGTCGGAGTATGAGGGCGCATGTGCACTGTGCAGCCAAGCATAAAGCCCACAGCTGCCACCACCAGGGCAATAATAAACAGTACATTGAAATCGTGCAGCGCAGTGTAGACATAAATGCCCACAGTGGGGGCCATGGCCATGGCGATATTGTTGCTTAAGCCGTAAAAGCCGATGCCTTCGTTGCGTCGGCTTGGCGGCAGTACGTCAATGACTGCAGTATTGTTGGCTACGGTGAACGCCCCGAAAGGGCAGCCATGCATAGTGCGCATGGTGACAAAGAATGCCAGGGAACCTGCTAGAATGTAGCTGCCAAAGAAGAGAAAGTTGAAGAAGATGCAGGCCAAAAGCACCCGCTTGCGTGGTAAGGTATCCACCAGCCATCCGGCCACGGGGCGGGCCAGGATGGCCGTGACGGCGTAGCCGGAAAGTGCAAGGCCGATAACGTCCTTGGGAGCGGCGAAGGTTTCGCTCAGAAAAAGGGGCAGCAGGGGGGTGACAAGATAAAAGGCAAACGAAGCCGTAAAATTCGTTGCCAGAATTTTCAGATAGTCAGCAGTCCAGAGACGGTCCTCCCCAGAGGGTGGCTGCGGCGTTTTGCTTGATGTCATTGGTACAAAACTACTCGTTTGGACAAGGGGATGCAAGAAGATACATGCGGAGCATTGTACTGTATATAACAACTGGATTTTTGTCACATAACAGGATAGATATTATTTCTAAAAATTTTCAAGACATGCGTAGCATGTACAATTCAAGGAGTGTTCATTATGAAGATGATGTTGCCTGTTCTCATGTTCTGTTTCATCGTTTGTGGCTGCACTGCCGCTAAAAATGGCAGTACAGCGGCCCCCAGCGCCGTCGGCCAGAATGCCCAGATTGCCGCAGATTTGGACAAAGTAGGCCATAAACTAGTGGCTCAGGCCGCCCGTACAGTAGTTCCCAACAAGGGAGCCAAAAAGGTGCGCAAGCACGGAAAGCAGTATTTGGCCACCTATATTGATATTGACGAAAACAAGGTGAGCACCTCCATGAACCCGAGCACGTCCGGACAAGGGCAGTATGTGGGCTATGTGCGTTACGTGGAACGTACCCTGGAATGCCGGGGGGCGACCAAGAAAGCAGCCCTTGAGAGCACGGATTGTCTCGAGCTGAAGTCTCGCGGGGTGAGTGAACTCATTCATTACGACGGCACCAAGTGGGTGTACTAACCTTTTCAAGGGTGTAGCTTACTGCCCGCCGACTAGCTTCCTGTGCGAAATATGCATGGGAGCTTACGGCGGGCAGCTATGTT
Organism: Desulfovibrio sp.; assembly: GCA_017454325.1. Lineage (GTDB taxonomy): Bacteria > Desulfobacterota > Desulfovibrionia > Desulfovibrionales > Desulfovibrionaceae > Desulfovibrio. The sequence goes on from JAFTDG010000050.1 coordinate 28,907, forward strand.
ATGGCAACACAGCTCACTTCCGGCCGTCCCATGAGGCTCATTATTGCCTTTGCCCTGCCCATGATGCTTGGCAATATGTTCCAGCTTTTGTACTCCATGGCAGACATGATCATCGTGGGACGGATTCTGGGCGTAGAGGCTCTTGCCGGTGTCGGTCTTACCGGCCCCATAGGTTTTATGTTTATGGGCCTAGTCATTGGCTTGGCACAGGGCTTTTCCATTTTTTGTTCACAGCTTTATGGGGCTGGCAACAGACCCGGACTGCGCCGTGCTTTTTGCGCAAGCCTTGTGCTTGGCGTTCTGCTTTCAGTGCTGCTGGCCGTAAGTTCACTCGTAACTGAGTCTGCCCTGCGCTGGACCAATGCCCCCCCAGAGGCATTTGCGCCTGCCGTCGCTTATTTGTCTGTCACATTGCTGGGGGGCGGCACCATGGCCTTTTACAACATTTTTTCCTCCAGTATTACTGCTCTGGGTGACAGCCGCACGCCACTGGTCTTTCTTGTGCTGACCTGTGTGCTGAATATTGGATTAGATTTTTTGTTCATTCTTGGTTTTGACCTGGGCACTGCCGGTGCGGCCTGGGCCACGGTAACATCGCTGGGCATATCTGCCGTGCTCTGCGGCATTCATATATGGAGGCATATTCCTGAACTGCGACCCCATGGCAATGACTGGCGTTATCTCACCTGGCCTATCTTTCGCAGGCATCTGGCCCTTGGTCTGCCCATGGGCTTGCAAGGTGCCGTGATCAATGTGGGCTTTCTTGTGCTGCAAACGGCTCTCAACGGCCTGGGAGCATCGGCCGTGGCCGCCTGTACATCCGTTGCGCGGGTAGACGCCATTGCCGTCATGCCGCTTGTCAGCATCGGCAGGGCCGTGGCAACCTATGTGGGCCAGAACATCGGGGCAGGATTGCCAGCGCGCGTGTGCCAGGGCGTGCGTGATGCCAGTCTGGTGGCCGTTGTCTACGCTTTTATGGCCGCTGCGTTTTGCATTATCTTGGGAGGACCGCTGCTGCGTGTGTTTGTGGGGGATGGGCAGGAGGTCGTGGTGGGCCTTGGCCAGCGGCTTCTGCAGATTCAGTGCGGGCTTTACTGGCTGCTTGCCTTAATGTTTGTTTTACGCAATGCCCTTCAAGGGCTCGGCAAGAGTGTGATTACCACGGCTTCAGGTCTGCTTGAGCTGGCCATGCGATGCGCAGCGGCACTTTTTTGGGTTGTTCCGCTGGGCTTTGACGGTGTGTGCCTGGCCTCACCCCTGGCATGGACAGGGGCCATGCTTCTGCTAGTGCCCGCTTTTTTTGCCTGGAAACGGCGTGAGATACTACAAAAAGAACCGTAGCAGTGCACCGTTAGATGTTGCGGTTTTGCTCTTGTTCGCGACATCATGTCGCAGACAGGTTATACGATGGGAAGATGTCTTTCAGTGATTTCCCTCCATGTCACGACGTTTCGGCTGGTAGCCGGCTCCGCAGCCAAAGGTGCGGCCCTCATAGGGCGTACCGCGCAGGGCACGGTGTACAAAAATGGCAAAGCCTGAAGCCACGGCCAGAGTGATCACAAGCGCTAGCACTGTCCACATGGGGGCACCTCATTTACTGATACGTTTCATCTGCTATACTACTCTTCATGTCTGCAGTTGTCGGAGATATTCAGAGCAGACGCAGGGCAAAATTCACGGCAAAGCAGAGGGCAATGATAAGCATAATGCCATGCAGTTCCCGAAATCGACCGGTGAGCGCTCTCAGGCCAACCCAACTCACAAAGCCAAAGCCGAATCCGGTGGCAATGTTGAAGGTCAGCGGCATGGAGATGATAGTCAGAAAAGCCGGCAGGGCTACTGTAAATTCCTGAAAGCGGATCTGCGTCACTTCCTGCATCATCATGGCACCCACAATAATTAGCACTGGGGCTGTGGCATAAGAGGGCACCAACGCCACCAGTGGGGTGAAGAAGAGCGTCAGGAAGAACAGGACTGCGATGGTCACTGCCGTCAGGCCCGTACGACCGCCTTCTATCACGCCGGTGGCGCATTCCAGATAGCTGGTAGCAGTAGTGGCGCCCATGACTGCGCTTGTCATGGTGGCAATGGAGTCGGTGACGAGGGCCTTATCCAGGTTTTCGATATGGCCGTCTTTGTGAATGAACCCGGCTTTCTGCGACAGCCCGATGAGTACGCCCATGTTGTCAAACAGATCCACCATCGTCAGGGTGAAGATAATGGAAAACAGGCCGTGTGCCAGTGCGCCCTTGATGTCTAGCTGCCCGATGACATCCATTGGAAGGGGCGGTACTGGGCTGAAGAAATTATCCTGTGGAGGTTGTGAAATGCCCAGGGCTATGCCCAGCGCACTTATGACGACAATGCTGATAACCATGCTGCCAGGCACACGCAGTGCCAGTAATGCTCCGGTGAGGAATATGCCGCACACGGCCAGCAGGGTCTGGGGAGCTGCAAGATTGCCTAGAGTCACAAATGTTGCGGCATCTCCTGTCACAATGCCGCAATTCTTCATGCCAATAAAGGCGATGAAGGCTCCTATGCCCACTACGATGGCGTATTTGAGATCCATGGGCACGGCGTCAATGATCATCTGGCGTACTTTGGTCAGTGTAAGCAGCAAAAAGACCACCCCGGAAATAAAGACGGCGCCAAGCCCTGTTCGCCAGTCGTAGCCCGCAGGACCGCAAATGTAGTAGGCAAAAAATGCGCTGATACCTAGGCCCGGCGCAACTGCCACGGGAAAGCGCGCCCAGAGGCCCATGAGCAGTGTAGCGAGAATAGTCACCCAGATGGTAGCGGCTACGGCGGCATCTTTGGGCATGCCCGCATCTGCCAGCATGCCCGGCACCACAAAGATGACGTAACACATGGCCATAAAGCTGGTCTGCCCGGCAAGGAGCTCCCGACGGATGGTGCTCCCGCGCTGTTCTATATGGAATATCCGTTCCATGAGGGGTAGGTGCATGATTCTTCCTTCAGGCATTTGCCAGCTGGGCTAAAGACGCGTGAGCGCTGCGTAACTGCCTTGAACAGCACGCAGCAGGTCATCCGGTGCAAGCCTGAGCTGAACACCGCGGTGCCCTGCGCTGATATAGATACAGTGTTCAAGAATGGCGCTTTCATCCACAAAGACGGGATATGCCTTTTTGGCTGCCAAGGGGGAGCAACCGCCGCGCACATAGCCTGTGAGAGGCTGCACTTCCTTGAGGGCCACCATTTCTACATGTTTGTTGCCAGAGGCTAGGGCTAGGGCCTTGAGGTCCAGTTCTGCAGCCGCAGGAATGCAGGCCATGAGCACGCCCGTTCTGTCGCCCCGGGCCACCAGGGTTTTGAAAACACAGGCGGGGTCTGCATGCAGCTTGTGCGCCATGGTGACGGCCGACAGGTCGCTGCTATCCACTTCTGCCATGTGGAGTTCAAAGGGAATGCCCAGTGTCTCCAGCAGACGTGCGGCATTGGTTTTGGGAATCTTGGCTGTGGGCATGGTTGCACCATGGCTGGTACGCAGTGAGATACATATTTTGTGTATCGTAGGTATTGTGCTGCCCAACGTCAAGATGCGTTTGAGGTGTCTTGCTGCGTCCACAGTGCGGCAAGATGGTTGCACAGGGCAGTTTCAGATGTTTTTTTTCGTGTGGCAAGCTGTGCCAACAGATTTTTGGCCTGGGCGTGTAACTGTGCCTGCGTGCCTGTATTGTCCACAACCATGTCACAGGCGGCCAGCTTGCGTTCTTCCGGCCATTGCCAGCTTTCAATAGTTGATATGGTCTCCTGGCTCCAGCCCCGGTTGGTTTGCAATCGTTGCGTACGCAGGGCTAGTGGACAGTGCACACCCACCACGAACGGTTTTGGCGTAAAGGCTTCGCGCCAACCGGTTTCGAAGTAAAGAGGCACTTCTGCCACGGCCAGGGATGTTCCGCTGGCTTCCTGCTGTGCCCAAAAATTATCAATGGCCTGCCGTGTCAGGGCATGGACAATACGTTCCACCTCGCGCTTCAGGCCTGGTTTGTTGCGCATGGCCGTAAGCAGGGCAGCCTTGTCCACAGCGCCTGCAGCGGTGAGCAGGTCATCACCCAGACGGTGTATCCACTGCACAGCTTCTCCCCCTTTGGCATAGAGCTCTGCCACCACATGGTCTGCACTGATGCTGGGAACACCCAGGAGCTCCATACGCTGTGTGAACAGCGATTTGCCACATCCAGGGTTGCCCGTCACCACGACGCGCTGCATGCGGCGGCAGTTTCTCACCACAGTTTCTGTCATGTCTGGTGGCGGGGCGCAGGTAAACTGCATGGGGGCGCCTGTGGCAGGATGTGTGAAGCTGAGGTGCCAGGCATGTAGCATCTGCCTGGGCGCCATGGCCTGCAATCCCCTGGGGGCGTAGAGTGTATCGCCCAGCAAAGGGTGGCCAAGATGGGCCATATGCACGCGGATCTGGTGCGTACGCCCTGTGAGGATACGCACAGCAAGGAGCGAAAAACGTCCGTCCTGTGCTGCCCACAGACGTCGCCATTGTGTATGGGCGGCACGTCCACCGCGTGATTCCGGTACAATGGCCATTTTTATTCTGGATGTGGAACTGCGGCCCAGCGGTTCGGTGCAGCATCCTTCAAGGGGGGGGGTGCCACTGACCAGTGCCAGGTATTCCTTATGTACTTCCCGGCGCGCAAAGGCGGTGCTGAGGGCCAGTCTGTCGGCTTCAGTCAGTGCCACAACCATGAGGCCGCTGGTATTCTTGTCCAGTCTGTGTACAATACCGGGCCGTAGTCCTTCCATTGCCCCCAGTTCTGGTATGTGCGCCAGAAGACGCTGAACAAGGGTATGTTCCGGGCAGGAAGGACAGGGGTGTACCGTCAGCCCTGCGGGCTTGTTGCATACAATAAGATGTGCATCTTGCCAGAGCAGTTCTACATGGCCTGCTTCGGCCTGCAGGGACGTTACTGTATCCGGCATGCGCAATGCGAGTGCCTGCCCTGGGTGGAGCCGCATGTTCGGGTTGGTTACTGGGATACCGTCTATACAGCAGCGTCCAGCACGGATGGCCTTCTGCAGCGCAGCACGGGATACGTCAGGTGCGAGGTTGGAGAGAACGCGGTCGAGCCGCAAGCCGGCATCCTCTGACGTTGTTACATGGTGCAGTAGGTTCACCTCAGCGTGTCCGCCGGTGTGTTAAGCGTGCGCAATCTGTCCACAAAGGTGACGGGCCGGTACAGGTTTTTCAGTTCAGCCCCTGGTGTGATGGAGGTAACCACGGCTCTGCCGATGACATGGCGGGCATTGTCGTCTTCTCCATCAATGGTACGTACACCCCATACGTCGTGAAAGATAGCAGCCCGCCCTTTGTAGTTGCCTACATAGAGCATGATATGGCCGCGCATGCCCACAAGACTCAAAAAGGGCACGCCTTGCCGCAGAATGCATGCCTCTTTTTCTTGGGCGCTCAGATGTTCGAGAGGTACAATACTGCCCACGCGGGCCTGAGCCACGGAATTGCGCGGCAACCAGATGGCGAAAGGCGTGAACAGCTCCCGGGTCAAGGCAGAACAGTCTCTGTCGCCAAACATGCCACCCCAACCGTAAGGCTGGCCCATGATTACATTGCCCACTTTTGCCACGTTACGGGGCGTCATGCGCAGGGGCCAGGTTTCGGCGTCTGCACTGGAAAGCGTGATCGGGACAAGGCTTGCCCATCCGTCTGCACCACGCACGGGCAGAAGCGCCTGCAACGTTCCCCCTGTGTTGCTCCGTAAGGGAAGCAGGGTGCCAATGTCTGCCATAACGGTGCCTGCAGGGGAGGCAAGTGTCACTTTGTCACGCAGCAGTGCTGCAAGGGTGCTGTTGCGATAGCTTTGCTGTAACTCTTCGCTGATGGGCGCCAGTTCCTCGGCGGCTATCCAGCCGCCGGCCACCGGGCATTCCACATAGTGCCAGCGTCCGTCACGGCTGGTGTGGGCGATAAGCACGGGCGTGCCTACAGGCAGACGGGAATATTGGAAATAGTCAAAGGGGTTGGCATGCTGGTCGGGTGTCGGTTCAGTAAAACGCCGTTCTCTGGTGGGCAATTCACGCAGATCGGCGTTGTGGATTGTTATGGCCGCCTGGCTGCGTGAGGGAAAGGTGGCCAGTGCGGCATTGGCTTTCATGGCATCCCATTCCGGCTGCGTCCAGCGCACGTCGTCATGCTTATAACCCCGTGCCTTACCAAAGGCGGCCGCTACATCCCGTTTGCGGATGGAAGTCCTGGGCATGTCCCAGGGGCCAAACAGTTTACGTCTGAAGCGTGCCGCCTGGGCGAGCTGCTCCTCTTGTGAAAGGAGTGGCTGGTCAGGTTTGACGGCTTTGGCGTAGATGTCAAGATTTTGCGGGAAACGTCGCAGGTCTTCCAGTTGTGTGGCAGAGGCGGGGAACTGTCCGTGGGTATTTTGTTTGCCGCCACAGGCGGTAAGCATGAGGGCGCAGACTACAATAAGCGCAAGGCGAAAAGGCAGCATGGCAAAACTCCTGTATGCCAGGCGCTTGTAGCATTTTTTATGTGCGCCTGCCAATGCCCCTGAAGGGGCTTTCCCGGGATAGTAGTCCAAGTGTTTGCAGGTGCCATGTAGAAAAAATCTTGCGGCTCAATGCTATTCCTTATATAAATAATCTTTTATGACTCCGGAAGAGGTGAGTGCAGGGGGGATTGCATCCTGCCTTCCCTGGCGTTTAATCCAACGAAATGGGGTCCATGCGATGCCTATTGCCGTTCCGCGTTTTGGTGCGCACCAGCAAACAACAGTCCCTGATGTCCATGTGGGTGATCTTTCTACCCTGGTAATCCGTCCGGCTACAGTGCAAGACGTGCATGGCATGTCAGCGCTCATCAATCATTATGCCTCGGCCAATGTCATGCTGGCACGCGGGCCGCAGTATCTGTATCTGCATATTCAGGATTACATGGTCGCTACAGCACCTTCCGCTGTTGACGGGCATGAGGTGGTGGTGGCCTGCGGTGCCGTGCATGTGCTCTGGGAGGATTTGGCAGAGATACGTTCCGTGGCGGTGCATACCTCCTGCCAGGGACAGGGCTTCGGCGGACGCATGGTGGATGCCCTGGTGGGCCGCTGCCGTCAGCTGGGTTTGCCCAGGGTTTTTGTGTTTACCTTGGCTGCGCCTTTTTTTGCGCAGTGCGGTTTCAGCGAATTCAAGAGGGAAGATATGCCTCCCAGTGTTTGGGTGGAGTGCAGCAAGTGCCCCAAATTTTACTGCTGCGATGAAATTGGCATGATCCGGATGCTATAAACCATACTATAGATAAGCCCCGACATTCTGTCGGAGCACAACTACGAGAAGCAGGGCAGTACATGAGCAATCGACTGTATAAGCGAGATTTTCTGAAGGAAAGCGATTTCACACCGCAAGATCTCATCTATCTGCTGGATCTGGCAGGCAATCTCAAACAGGCCAAAAAAAAACGTCGTGAGCCCCAGTTTCTCAGGGGCAGGAATATTGTCATCCTATTTGAAAAGGATTCCACGCGCACGCGCTGCTCTTTTGAGGTGGCCGCCTATGATCAAGGGGCGTGTGTTACCTATCTGGGGCCTTCAGGTTCGCAGATGGGCAAGAAAGAATCTCTGGCAGACACGGCACGGGTACTTTCACGGTTTTACGACGGTATCGAATACCGGGGGTTTGAGCAGGCACGCGTGGAGGCCCTTGCCGCCCATGCGGATGTGCCCGTGTGGAACGGTCTGACCAATGAGTGGCACCCCACCCAGCTTCTGGCAGATATGCTGACCATGCGTGAGCATTGTGCCAGGCCGCTCAACGAGCAAGTTTTTGCCTATCTGGGTGACGCTCGTTACAATATGGGGAATTCCTACATGCTGGGTTCGGCCATGCTCGGGTTGGATTTCCGCTCTGTGGCGCCGCGTGCCCTGTGGACGTCAGATGCAGTGTACGAGACAGCCTGCAACATAGCCAAACACACTGGGGCGCGTATTACCCGTACGGAAGACGTGCGAGAGGGAGTTCGAGGTTGTGATTTTCTGTCCACGGATGTGTGGGTTTCCATGGGGGAGCCTGATGCCGTCTGGAAGGAACGTATTGCCCTGCTCACGCCCTATCGTGTGACCAGCGAGGTCATGGACATGACCGGTAATGCAGCATGCAAGTTCCTGCACTGCCTGCCCAGTTTCCACAACCGCGAGACGACCATTGGTGAGGAGATATTCCAGCGTTTCGGCATAGACAGCATGGAAGTGACCGATGAAGTGTTTGAATCTCCGAACAGCGTGGTCTTTGATGAGGCGGAAAACCGCCTGCATACCATCAAGGCCGTCATGGTGGCCACTCTTGCTGAAGATGATCTGGTGTTTGAATAATAGCGGCATGACATATGCCACAGTAGGAGCATACAATGAAAATATGTGCCTTGTTTGGTGGCCCTCATAAAAAAGGCAATACGGCTACATTGCTCGAAGAAGTGCTGGATGGTGCCCGGGAAGCAGGGCATGAGACTCTGCGTATTGATCTGGCGGGTATGGATATTCGTCCCTGCAAGGGATGCATGGCCTGCAAGAAGCCTAAGGCTGCAGGCTGTGTTCAGAAAGATGCTATGCCGGAGGTGCTTGACACGGTACGGGCGGCAGATGTGCTTATTTTTGCTACGCCTATGTACTGGTGGAATTTGGCGGGGCCACTCAAGAATACGGTTGACCGTTTTTTTGCACTTCCTTTTAACGTTGCAGCGGAAGAAAGTGCCTTTGCCGGCAAGAAGGCCATGCTTGTCATGACCAGCGGCCAGCCTTCTGACCGTGACGGGCGTGAAGGGCTGGAGATGATATTTAAGAAAATGTGTACGTTCACAGGTATGCAGTGGATGGGCACCGTGACAGCAGGAACCAACGACATTCCCCTGTCCCAGCAGCCCGAGGCGCTCAGGACCGCGCGGGATGCCGGTGCAGGGTTGTAGGCAAAGCGAGATTACACTGGCATTGTGAACTTGCTGTTCAGCAGCACCACGAGATCGTCGTACAGGCGCAGAACAGTTGCGTGCTGCTGGCGGATATATGCGAGCGCCTCTTGCCGCTCCTCATGGGAAGATGTTTCTGCAAGACAGCAATTGGCTGCGGCTTCCAGAGCTTTTGCCGCTGCGGAACAGCGTTGACCGCCGATGGAGAGCGAGGAGGATTTCAGCGCATGAACATGCACGCCGTAAGTTTTCCAGTCTTGTTGTGTAAAGGCTTCTGCGATCTGCTGTTTTTTTGAGGCATGTAGGTTGCAGAATGCCTGCGCAAGTTTTGCATAAAGATCATGTTGGCCGCCGCTAAAGCTGAGGCCGAGTTCCTCATTGAGTTCTGCTAGCGCTTCAAGTTCTGTCATGCCGGGAGCTGCACTGCTTGCGGGCGCAGCTGGCTGTGGCATGTTGGGTGCCGGCCGTATTTTTTCACTGGGAAGCAGCGCTGCAAGCACCTTCTCCAGCTGCTGCGGTTTCACCGGTTTGCCCAGATATTCGGAAAAACCCTCTTTAAGCAGTCTCTCCCGCGTTCCGGCAGTGACATCTGCCGTGAATACAATAAAGGGCGTTTCTGTGGCATTTGGTAATTGGGTCGCACGATGCAGGGTTTCCACCCCGTCCATCTTGGGCATCATCTGATCTAACAGTACGGCGTCATAGCGGTTGATGGTAAGCCGCTCCAGCGCCTCCTGGCCGCTTTGGCAGGTATCCACCTGTATGTGCGTATCTTTGAGCAGGCTTGTTATCACAAGCAGGTTCATTTCATTGTCATCCACCACAAGAATGCGTGCATCCGGAGCTGTAAAGCTTACGCCGGTGTACCCGACCATATCGTGGGACGCTGCCTGCATGATTGCATCCAGACTGCCAATGGTCGCTGCATCTACAACCTCCTGTGGTAAGTGTACGGTAAAGGTGCTGCCTTGACCATACGTGCTTTCAACGCTTATGGCACCGCCCATGCGCGTCACAAGGTCACGGGTGATGGCAAGGCCGAGACCGGTACCCTCTATGGTGCGGGTATTTTCAAGGTCAAGACGTTCAAAACTGCTGAAAAGTCTCTTCATGTCCTCCTGCCGAATGCCAATGCCGGTATCGCTGACGGTAAAGCGCAGCCATGCGATATTCCCTTCGTTTTTTTCATGGGAAACATGCATGTCAACATGACCAGTCTGCGTATATTTTATTGCATTGGTAAGCAGGTTGACCATGATCTGCTGCACGCGTACGGCATCGCCCTGCAGGGTATCAGGGATGGTTTCGTCTACAGCAATGTGCAATGCGAGCCCTTTTTTTTCGGCCCGGGGGCGTACTACCAGCAATATATCATTGAGCATACGCGACAGGCGATAGTGAGCGGTGACAATTTCCAGTTTGCCGTTTTCTATGCGTGAAAAATCCAGCACATCGTTGATGAGGGAGAGCAGCAGCGTGCCAGCGTGCTGAATGTTGTGCGCATAGGCAAGAATGCTGGGGTGTTTTCCCTCCCGCAAGATCATTTCGTTCATGCCAAGGATTGTATTGATTGGTGTGCGTATTTCGTGGCTCATATTAGCAAGGAAGAGGCTTTTTGTTCGATTTGCCTTTTCGGCCAATTCCTTTTCAAGGATGAGCTGTTCGCCCTCAACAGCCTTTTTTTGCATGACAAGCAACGTGACTGAAACGACGCCAAACAACAGCAGTACCAGAAAACCCACGCGCAGCAACAGATTGTGTATGCGTGAAATGCCTCCGGCAACGACCTCCCAAGGAACATAGCCAACGAGGGAACAGTTGGTTCGGGGTAAGTCTGCACTAAAAAGGAAAAACCTTCCTTCAGCTCCATCGGCATAAACTGCGGCTGCGCGGCTGAAGGTGAGCTTTTCACGTATGTGCTCGTATCCGTTTCTGATGTTCTGTTCGTTAAAAAAAAGCCTGTCCGCAGCACCAAAATTTTTGTAGGGTATGATTATTTTGCCGCTGCGATCTTGAATAAGCAGGCGATAGTCTTCATTATACTCGGCAAATCCGAAGTGGTCGACAAGCAAGGCATCGTCATAGAGTCGGTATGTTATGGATGATACATTGCCGCCATTGTATATGGGCACGACAAAGACCAAACCTTTGTATGGACAGTAATCAACCACGCTCACGCCGCGATATGCCATAGGTAGGCGTGGGAAATCGCGTTCTGAGAGCGCCTCGCCGTATATGGAGCTGCCGTCTAGGTTCATGAGCCCGATGGAAATACCCCCGCGCAGCGCCTTTGCCCTGATTTGGAAGAATTTTTTTCGTTCCTGTGTTCCATAGGGTTCCAGATATTCTGCTGCCAAACGCAATGAAGCCAGTTCGCGGTCAAAACGTTCTTCAGCCATGATAGAAAAGACCATGGCCTGCCGAGTAACATGGTGCTCCATCGATGTATTCAGCACTTTTGCCACCTTATTGTGTGCAAGCATGCCTACCAGCAGAAGAATGGATATAAGGTTAACAATCTGAAGGATAATTTTTTTCAGATGGTATGCCTGATCACTACTCAAGTATTTTTACTCCTTCTACTTGCCAGTCTATTTTTTCCAACAGAGTGTCGTCGCTGATGGCTTCGCCGGCAGCGCATCGCAGCGTGCCCTTGTTGTCATGGATCTGTCCCGAAAAGATCAGTTTGTTATGCACAAGCTGTTCCCGCAGCTCTGCAATGCGGGAGCGCATGTGCGGCGTGACGGCTGGCGAGAAATCTGTAAGAAAGACAACCCCTCTGTCTATGCCCAACCAATGGTTTTTTACAGAATTGAGTTCCCCTTTCAGGAAACGCTGGAGGATGTCGCGATAGTACACGTCCCATCGGCACAGCACAGAGGCAAGATTGCGTTCGGAGTATCCTCGCAAAGTTGTATTGTAACCGATAAAATAGACGCCTGCCGCTTCTGCCGTGTCCGGCACAGCTTGATCGTCCTGGTGGTAGGTAAGAACATCCGCTCCTGCCTCATTGATGAGGCGTTTGGCGTTTGCGGTTTCTTTCTCAGGGGCTTCCCATGCGCCAGTCCAGGCAACAACAACTTTTGCGGCAGGGTTGGTTGCCTGGACGCCGAGCGTGAAGGCATTGATGCCCCTGTTGACTTCCGTATTGGGGATGGCTGCTACATAGCCGATGACATTGCTTTTGGTGCGCATACCGGCGAGGGCCCCTGCCAGATAGCGGCCCTGATACATGCGAACAAAATATGCTGTCATGTTTCGCGTATGCACCTCTGCCGAATTGGTAGCAAAAGCGATATGCGGCATCTTTTCCACTATGCCCCGCGCTTCCGCAGAATAGGCATAGCTGCAAAGGAAAATCATGCCACATCCCTGGGCGACCAGTTCTTGTATGGCTGCGGGGCACTGTCCGCTATTTTCCTGCACCTTGTCACGCACGAGCAGTTCTATGCCAACATCGCGACACGCTTCACTGATGCCCTGGTATTGAGAGGCATTCCAGCCCGGTTGGGTAATATCGCCTAGAATGATAAATCCGATTTTTGGGCGGGGAGGCTCAAGGGTTGCCTCGAACTGGAGGATAGTTACAATGATGGCAATCAAGAGCATGCCAGTCGTGGCAGATAGTAACATCCATTGGAATTTTTTGAGAAAAGATATGATAGTCACGGCAGCACCTAGATCTCTTCAACATCCGGCTGACGTTCAGCCTCACGCATACGGTAGTTCCTGTCGGTATCAATTAGAGCTATCATGGCGTCTGCATATCGGGGATCAAATTGTCGTCCTCGCTCCTGCGTCAGTTCGTTGCGCACCCTCTCTTGCGGTAGGATATTGCGGTAACTCCGATTGGATGTCATGGCGTCATAGGCATCGGCAACGGCCAGAATTCTAGCAAGCTTGGGGATGTCCTCACCCTTGAGCCCCTGCGGGTACCCATGCCCGTCGTAACGTTCATGGTGGTAGCGTGCACCTTGGGCAAGCTCGGGAAACACATCAATACGTTGCAGAATATTTGCCCCAATGATTGTATGGGACTGCATTGCTTTGTATTCTTCATCACTCAGTTTTGTGGTTTTGTTGATGATATCTGCAGAAATGCCTATTTTGCCAATGTCGTGCAGTAGTCCTGCATAATAAATCTTCTCTTGCAGTTCTCTTGGTTCTCCACAGCATTGCGCAATGCGCTGCGCATAATCGGCGACACGTTCAGAATGACCGTGCGTATACCTATCTTTTGCATCAATGGTTTTTGCCAGAGCTTGGGTCATTTCTACGAACATGCGCTGGCTTTCCACAAGCCGGTTTTTTGCCAGCTGCGTTTGCCGTATAACCTCCTGCTGCAAATGTTGTTGCAGATATTCATAGTGTATGATCCTGTGTACGCGTTCTCGTACCACATCGGGCACAAATGGCTTACGGATGAAATCTGTGGCACCGGCGGCAAAACACTCTGCCTCCAGCTGTGCCGCGATTTCGCCAGTGAGGAGGATGACGGGAATACGGGCAAGTTTTTGTATTTGCCGTATATGCTGCAATACCTGGAGACCATCCATGCCAGGCATGCGATAGTCAAGCAAAATCAGGTCGACCTGCTGTTCAGCAAGCCATTGCAAGGCTGCTTCTCCGCTGGCAACGCATCGTACCTTTGCTTCTGCAAAAATGTTTTGCAGAAGGATATGGTTCATCTCGTCATCATCAACAACAAGCAGCCGCAAATGTTCTTTGTTAAGCATAACACATTCTTTGGTGAAGGATGTCATGTCCTATGCATTCATTGATAGACAGTATGAAAGAAAAGCCGTATCTCCCACAGACCATGGTGGTGAGACTGCAGGGCAGTGTTATTGAAAAAAGTTTACTCTTATGATTGTTGGCCTACCATCCCCCGATGGAATGAAATGCCCACCTCCCTCCCCAATTTCATCCTTTTGCGCGATTCCTCTTGCGGTTCGATAGAATAGCCGTCCCTATCACCCATAAGGGTGAATAAAGAGAGGTAATTTCACCCTTATGGGTGATTTACTTTTCGAAATAAAAAAAAAATACAACTTATTCTATGAAAAGGATGACTGAGAGAGTACACTGGATGTGGTCACATGGGTATCTGAACGGTCTTGGCTTGGTCTGTGTGCTCATTATGCATGGCTTGTGCTTCCACGATGGCCGCGATGCCTGGAGTATGGATATCCCTGCATCCTACCTGCTGGTGGGCGCCATTTTGGGGACTGGCGGAAGCGCCTTTCTGCTGCCCATATTCCGTAACTGGACCGGTTGTAGGGGAGCTTTACTGCGCGCTATGCCAGGACTTGTCGCAGCCTTTCTGCTGCCAGCCGGTATGCTCTGGATGCAACCATGGCTTACGGCCATGGCCTGTGCTTGTGGAGCCTTTCCTCTGGTGCTCTTTATTGACAACATTGTCATGGAGCACGCCGGTAAACATGCCCTCTACCTGGGCAGTGTGTTCGGTGTAGCCGTATTCTTTTGGCAAGTTCCCACCATTTTTCCTGAAGTGGGTACGCATCCCTGCATTGAGATATGCCTAGCTGGCATTTGTGCAATTTCCTCACTGTGCGCGGCCTTTTGCGGGACATATGGAAAGACCATCCCCAAGGGATCAGCATTACCACGAGACACAAAAGTATTCTCTGAAAGACGCATGGCGTATGAGACTCTGGCCTATATGACCGGCATATCTCTGGCGTTTTTTCTGCTCAATGCCACTCTGGACTGGCAGTTTTACCGCATGCATGCACGGGATTTTCACATTCCTGCATGGGCCTATCTGTATATCTGGGCGATTTTTCCTATAACGGGGTACTGGCTGGAAAAATACAGGGTGGATTCACGTATTTTACTGTTTTGCCTTGCAGTGAATCTGCTGGCGCCGTTGCTTGTTGTGCCCCTTGAGGGCACGGTGTTCTATTGGGTAGTGTATGTATTTGGCTTACTTGTAAAGGGTATAGGCCTGGTTTTTCTTTTATGTGTCTTTTGCCAGTTCCGTGCTGGATTTGGTAAAATATTACCACATGGTATTGTTCTTTGTATGCCGTGGCTATGCCACATGCTTACCTTCCTTATCGCTGATAGTATTTTAACTCATTATATCAGTATTATTCCATATTACTTTCTTATACTTATTCTTATAGCAAGTTTTGGCTATATATCTATACATGTACAATATGCGTTGACGCTTACTGGTTGTGTTATATTACAACATGATAAAAATACTATGGAACAATCAGAGAAACATGATGGACATAGTAAAAGATATACAGTTGAAGCTAGTAAGAATACTATTAATGATATTGCAATTTTTTCAAAGAAATATGGTATTTCAAACAGAGAACAGGACGTACTTAGTCTTCTTATTGATGGATACTCAACAAATGACATTGGTACAATGTTAAATATAAGCCAGAACACATTCAAAAGCCACATGCGCCAGCTACTGCGTAAAACAGAATGCAGTAACAGAACAGCATTGGTTGCGTTGTATTTTCAGGAGCAAAACAGCAGTCGTGATGCATAGGCATTGTCTGGTGCATCTCTGCCGCAGTGCATTTGCCTGTTCGGCATGAAAAATACCTTACTGGAAAGTTCCCCACATCCAGCCATCGACGTAGTGCATATGAACAATATCGGGGCGCAAGCGGCGTAAGACCCTGATGCCCAGATAGGTGCGGGCATTGGTCACGTCCACAAGCAGGACAGGACGTTCACTGGGAAGTGTAGGTGCCATGTCACGTAACTTATACAGGGGCATGTTGATAGCCCCAGATGTATGGTTAGCAGCGAACTCCGCAGGAGACCGTAAGTCCACAATAAGCACGTCTGCATGCTCTGCTATATATTTTCTGGCTTCTTGTACTGACAAACGGTGCTGCGTCTCTGTTGCGGGGGTGGTGTTGCCGAATGTGCGGTAGGCTATTGTTTCCAACACACAGAGTAGGAATATACCGCTGAAAAACAGCAATGTCTTCTGTGTCGATTGGGATATCTGCATTTTTACCAACTGTCTGCTACAATAAAAGACAATGGTCCATTACATAGACCAATTTTGTGTGTTTCCCAGATGCGTACGCATACTGGTGTTTTGTTAAGGGGGTATAAAGGGCCACCTTTTCTGGCGGCCCTTTGTGGTACTCACGCTGCGTGGCCAGACTTCTATTCTGGCATATCTTCAATGGCCTTCATGATGGTGGCGTTGGGATTTTTGTTGCAGTAGGCACCCATATGCTTGCCCAATTTCTCCATCCATGCTGCGCTCATCATGGTGTTATCGCTTTTGGCGCTCATATAGCCGTCAATCCAGGCCAGCATTATTCCCATATTGTCACCGGATTTCAGGAATTCGTTGCAGGGAATTTTTGCCATGTCAGTTTCTTCGGCAGCGAAGCTCGCAACGGGTGTGCAGAGAAATACGGCAGCCAGCAGTGTCATCAACACTTTTTGCATATGCAACCTCCATGTGTTTTGAAACTGTTTTGTAGACAATTTCCACATTTTAGGCATCACCCTTAAGGGTGAATTTTACAGTGAATCGTGTACCTGATGTCAGTCGGGGCTATTTACTTTTGATGGTATTATAAATCTGCATCATGGTCTCACGGTCTTTGCCGGCAAGCAGCACGGCCATGAGGACCTTTTCGGTCTTGACCATCAGCACGCCCATGGGCGTTCCGTTTTTGTCGCCGTCAAGAAAGACGGCACCTCCCTCAGATTTTTCAGAGGTGATGTTCATCTGGGCGGATTTGGCCATCATCTTTGCCGCATCCATGGCAGACATGGCATTTGTAGGGAAAAACTGCACGGTAATGGCATTTGCACCATCTGCGGATTCCACAGCACATCCGTCCGGAATAGCTTTCCCCTTCCAGCCGTCTGGCACATCAATGGTGAAATTGCTCACTTTTGTTTCGTAGGTTTGAGTATCTGCCATGGCACTTGCGACGAGCCCAAGCACAAGAACTAGAGCAATGGAGAGCTGTTTCACTGTAGTAACTCCTAGGTATGGGTTAAATACATTATACACCGTTATTGGCTCGTGACTAAGGATTGTGCCGCACATGACGGTCATTATGATGTGGTTTAGCACGTGGCACGTTGTGCACTGGATGGCGTTCCACATGTCGTTCCCGATGCACCTGTCTGTTATAATTGCGGGTCACGTTCACAGTGGTGTGGTGGTATCCATCATCATAGTGATCGTGAGGCGGCGGGGGAACACAGCCGGTGAACACCGTCAGATAGGCAAGGCTCAGTACGACCAGCAAAGTCTGTTTCATTTTTTTTCCTCCTGTGCAGCGTATATTGCTTGCATAAAGGTCCTTTGCCAGCCATCCATGTGCAACCGACTACTTTGCATCAGCTAGGGAAGCGGCAATTTTTTGCATGGTTTCCGTGTCTGAACCGGCCATGGTCAGGGCCACGAACTGATCCCCGTCAACGGTTATCATCACAGCAACGCGCACGCCATCCAACTCACAATACAGGTTCGTCTGGTTGGGCGCATTTTCTTCCATCTTCACGACCTTGCCACCCATCTGCTCACCAATGGCCTTGGCCAGCTCGGTGGCACTCTTGCCGCCGTTTTTGTGCACCTGAATACTCAGGGAAGACCCTCCATCTCCAGATGTGATCTGGCAGCCGCCGTCGTTGGACTTGGCTGTCCAGCCGTTGGGCACATCAACCGAGAAGCGTGCGAAGTCCGGGCCGAAAGTCTGGGGTGCGGCAAGGGCCTGGTGTGCCAGCGCAAGACAGGCGACGAGACAAAGCGTGGTGATGCATTTTTTCATGGTATCTCTCCTCATTAAGGTATCTTGAACAACGGTATTGTTGTTTACAAGTCTGTCAGTATGCGTCCATATTCAGATCAATAATGCCATAGGCTTCTGGAGCGATGCTGCCTTTGTCAAAAATAAAATGCAGGTTGAACCCGTTGTCATAATAGAAATTGTTCGGAACGGCATTGAGTTTCAAGTTGGCGTCTAGGGGAATATCTTTCACATTGGACATAATGTGCAGCTTGTTCTTTATAGCAGAGGCAGTGACATGCAAATCCTTGGCATGCAGCACTCTGCCCGTCTTGCTGTCGAATACATATCCACGCTCGAGGTTCTGCGGCCAGCCTTCAAGGCCATATTCGAAGGAAAAGACAATGCTCAGATAATCTTCATAATTATAGGTCACCTGATAATCACTTTTGACATAGATATCCTCCTTATAGGAGTCTCGTTCCCTTTGCATGAAAGCGGGGACAATCTTTTCCACAACGCTATTAATCTCTTTCGCCGCCGCCGCATTGCCGCCGCTGAATACAGGATACTTCTGCGAGCCGTTGCCCTTGTACACAGCATCAGTGACAGCGTAAAAGCTGCCGGTTTTTGCATCAGCGACTAAAGTTAAAAACAGTAACGCCACCAGCGAATATGCGGTTATTTTCATAGACTTCTTCTTCTCCATTTCTGAAGACATAACGAACGTCATATAAGAGATTCGGATTGCCTTGCTCCGGCCAGATTACCTCGGCATATTCACCATGGTGGATGCAGCGATCAAGATTTTCAAACAGATCATCACCCCAGTCATTCTCTTCATGGGCACTGATGTAGAACTCACAAACGTCACGACCTGAAGTATTATTAACCCGTATTTTTTCCCCGGCATGGACTGCTGAAACTGTTACAAGCATACAGCATATGGCCGGCACGATTATTCTGAACATGTCAATCTCCTTTATTATAGTGCCGCTGGGGCTATGACCGTTTATCCTCCTGCGCACGCAGGAGTGCCTCTACCTTCTCCATCTGCTCCCGGAGAACCGTTAATTCTTTGTGCAGATCGTTTCCAATCTGTTTTTTGTCCTCTTCTTTCTGTTGGGCTCGGGCGTCGTCCATGCCACCGATAATGATGGCGATGAATACGTTGAGAACAATAAATGCGGAGAGAAGCACATAGGGGATAAAGAACAGATAGGCGTAAGGAAATGTTTCCATAACGGGGCGTGCAATGCCCATGGCCCAGCTTTCCAGTGTCATTACCTGGAAAAGCGTGAAGAAGGTTGCCCCGAGGGAGCCGAACCACTCGGGGAAGGCAGCGCCGAAGAGTTTGGTGGCCATGACCGCAAAGGTGTAGAAAAGCACGATCATGAGCAGGGAAATCCAGCCGATGCTCGGCAGGGAGAGTAACAGGGATTGCACAATGATGCGCAGTCTCGGTATGCCCGAAATCAGGCGCAACACCCGCAGCACCCGCATGGAGCGCAGCACCGTCAGCCAGCCCACAGCCGGCACAAAAGATATGCCAACGATAAGGAAATCAAAAATATTCCAGGGGTCGCGCACAAATTGCGTTTTCAGGGCGATTATTTTGCAGACCAGCTCCACCACGAAAATCCACAGTGCTATCTGGTCCGCGATGTGCAGAAGTGGTCCGGTGGCTGCCACAACTGCAGGGCTGGTTTCCAGCCCCAACGTGAGAGCGTTGATGACAATAACCACCAGAATGAATTTCTGGATATTGGGTTTCAAAATGAAATTACACCATTCCATGATTGGCATTTCCTCTTGCGTAGTTGTAAACTGCGGTTACGGCTCTATAATGGCAAAATCCGGTCGGAAGGTGTCCAGAAGGTTTAGAAATTGGGTCAGAGGTGTGGTGTCGCCCTGCAGCAGACCGCGTTTGGCGGCAACCTCAGGGCTGAGACGCCCGTCAAACAGGGCCATGGCATCGGGCAGGGTCGCCGTCAGGGTCAGCGCAGGAGCAGAGCCAGTACCGCCCTGTGTAGCGCGCAGCACGCCGTGGCGTAGTTTTAGCTGCCATTCCTGTTTGAGGTCTTGTAGTACGACGCTCATGGCAAACTCCCGCCCCTGCGCGCGCTGTCCGTCCAGGCGAATGCCCAGGTTGGCAAAATACAGGTCCGGTGGTAGGGCCTGTGCTTGACTGTCTGCACTTCGTGTCGCCGGAAGCGTAAAGCTGCCCTCACGCAGCTCATGCGCCCCGGTGAGATAGAAGTTGCGCCAGGGGCCGCTTTCCGCTTGGTAGCCCAGCTGTTCCAAAGTGTCGGCCTCCAACTCCCGTGCCTCACGATTGGTCGGGTCGGCAAAGACCACGTGGTCCAGTGCCTGTGCCACCCAACGGTATTCGCCTTTGGCATAGTCTTCCTTGGCCCGTTTCAGAACGGCTGCAGCGCCGCCCATGTATTCTACATATTTTTTTGCGGCGGCCACTGGCGGCAGGGCGTGCAGATGGGCGGGATTGCCATCGAACCAACCGAGATAGAGGTTATATACGGCCTTGATGTCGTGGTTCAGGCTGCCGTAATAGCCGCGCAGGGCAAAAGTATGAGCAAGCTCCGGCGGTAGGCGCAGCTCTTCGGCTATTTCGTTCATGGTCAGACCCTTGTTAGCCAAATGCAGGGTCTGGTCATGGATGTAGCGGTAGATATCGCTCGTGCGGTGCAGCAGGGTACGCACACGTTCGCCGCCCCACACGGGCCAGTGGTGCATACCATAGAGCACTTCGGCCTCACTACCAAAGCGGGCTGCCGTTGCGTCCAGAGCTTGTGCCCACTTGAGCGGGTCACGGGTTTTGGCTCCACGCAACGTATAGAGGTTGTGCATGGTGTGCACGCAGTTTTCGGCAGCGGTCAGGGCCTTGAGCTCGGGTATGTACCAGTGCATTTCCGCAGGTGCTTCTGTGCCCGGGGCCAGCAGGAAGATAAAGGTCAGACCGTCCAGTGTGCGTAGTGCTCCATTCTCCTCAATCACATCTGTGGGCGGAATGAGACCCTTGGAACCATAGGAATTTTTCAGGCCCAGTCCGGCTCCCACATGGCCCGTGGGTGAGGGGGGTAGGGTGGTACCGTACATGAACATGGCCCGGCGTGACATGGCCGTACCCGCCATGACGTTTTCCGCAACGGCGGCCTCCATGAACCCCTGAGGCGCAAGGATGCCCACTTTGCCGTTGCGCACATCCGCTGCAGTGGTCACGCCCTCTACGCCTCCGTAATGGTCAATATGGCTGTGTGAGTAGATGACATATTTTACGGGTTTGTGTGGCCGGTGCGCATAGTAGAGCTTGAGGGCGGCAGCGGCGTTCTCTGCGGAAACCAGCGGGTCGGCGATGATCAGGCCTGTGTCGCCCTCAATTATGGTCATATTGGAAATATCGGCATTGCGTACCTGGTAGATGCGCTCCGTGACTTTGAACAAGCCATCAAGCATGACCAGGCGCGACTGTCGCCAGAGGCTGGGGTTGACCGTGTCGGGCGCTGTTGCGGCTTTGTCACCGACAAGAAATTTGTAGTGTTCAAGGTTCCAGGTCTCACGGCCGTTTGCGTCGGTGATGTGCCCCTTGTCGGGCAAGGGAGCAATGAAGCCACGTCGGGCGTCTTCCCAGTCTTGCATATCAGCAAAATTCAGCCCAGCCGTATTTTCAACCTGAGCCTTGCGCGTTACTTCAGTGGCTGGTTTGCTCTGCCCTGCGGCAAGGGCATATGCGGGTACAACACCGCACATCAGGAATACAACGATACTAAGGAATGCTTTGGGCATGGCTCTTTCCAATTGTTAGAGGTGCCATGGACAGTGTCCCTTCCCTGGGGAAGGGACACTGTCAGCGGACGAAGGAGTTAAGGTATGCCGTGCGGTCCCGCGTTACCCTGGCATAGGCCTGGCCCCTGTCCATACCACGGGCTATATAGCCCTGTGCCTCTTCATCACGGGCAGTGGCAAGCCAGTCGCGCTGATTGTCGCGCAGCTCCCGATATGCCATGCCTTCGACGCTCTTGACGCTCTGGTAGGCGTGTTTCCACGCAGCGGCGAGTTCCGTCTCTGCCTGGCGGTATTCAGGCGAAGACTGAAGCAGTGCCTTGTATTCACTGTCTGACAGAGCAAAGGCGCCAGATGCGGTCATCAGGAAACACACTAGCATACAAACGACAAGTTCGCAGGGCATACCTCGCTCCATCCTAATTTCTGTTGCAGGAGATGTTCAAAAGATTCCAGGACGGTTTGCCCTGCCATGAGGAAGGTGTTATCTCAGCATTACATGTTCCCAGGGTTTCTGATGGGTCATCAGGGTCGTACATTTCGCCACGCAGGCGTATCACACCGTCTGAAATGCTACGTGCTTCACGCACTCTGACATACGCGTTGTTCTCGCCATCAGCGCCTTCAAAATGATAGAGCCTGCCGTCATAATGGCATGTGATATAGTCTGATGAAACGCTCTGATGATTGTCAAAGCTGAATCCTAAATATTTATCTATGCTTTCGGCTACATACTTTCCGTTAATGGTCAGGCTGCCGTAAGGGCAGGATTCCCTGCAATGTTTGATCCGCGAATTGAAGTTGTTTCTGTAATTGTGCCAGATGCCAAAACGGATAGCCATTTCAGGATGCAGTGGATCCAGAAAATCACGGTGGTCGACATTATAGAAGCCGAGCTCTGTAAAGTTGGAGAGAAAAATGCCCATTTTTTTTATTTGAGCCGGTGTGAAATCGCCTGCTGTGCAGGGAGTTTGAAGAACACAAAGAAATGCAAGCGCAAGGCCAAGAATGCCGTTGACAAGAAAAGCTTTTTTCATCAGGTGTCTCCACTGCGAAAATTTTACTTATCGTGCTTGTTTTGAAGAAAAAAACAATCACCCCTAAGGGTGATTTTGCAGAAAAAACACAATATGCTGCGAGTCAGTACATCCCTCTTAAGGATGAGGCTCGATTAACTATGATAGTGTAATATATGTATTTCAACTAGTTGTGACCATAAATACTAATATCAATCCGAGCATTGCCGTGCCAGTTGCGCCATCTCAATGTTTGTACCAGACGCCTGTAAGCATTGTTGCCATTTGCATGGTGAGGTAACTGAGCAGCGGTCTCAGGATGAGCAAGGGTGGCGTTTAAGGAATAAGCGTGTAGTCTTATTTCGGAAGGCCTGTGCGCATGCGCAATCTGTCTGCCAGGAGTGAGCAGCCGCAGATGGCGATGGAGACGGCCGTGCCCGTGAATACGCCGCGATAGCCGAACCCCGCATGGATGATCAGTCCGCCCAGGAGCGGCGCCAGCATGGCGCTGGCGTCAAAGGCTGCCATCATAATGTTGGAGTTGAGGGAGCGCGTGTCAGCAGTGGAGCGGTCGTACACCATGGCAGCAAGCAGGGGGTAGAGCAGGCCTAGCCCGAAACCATAGAGCAGAGTGAGGGGAATGAAGGCCCATACCGGCCCCCAGGCCAGGCCCAGCATGCAGCATACAAGCAGGGCACTACACAGCAGGGTCGTGCGGTAACGGGGCAGGGTGTCAAGCCTGTGGCTGCCCGTCAGACGCACGGCGATGATGGTCAGGGTATAGATGCTGAAAAACCAGGCTGGCTGTGCTCCCGTGAGCGAGCACAGCCCCTTCATAAAGAAAATGGCCTGTACGGTCATGATACTGAAGCTGAAACAGGCAAAGTACACGAAGAACAGACCGGAATGGCGCAGCTGCTGCCAGAGTGTCTGCCCTGTGGTTCCGCCCTGATCCACCGGGGCAAGTTCAGGTCTGCGGAGACGGGGGGCTAAGGGAATAAGCATGACAAGGGATGGTATCCCCAGCAGGGCCGTGGCGGCAAAGAGCTGCGGTTCACCGCCGAGCAGGGGCAGAATGTATTCGGCAACTGCGGGAATAATGGAATAGGGCAGGAGCAGTGTGAAAGAGAACAGGGCGAAACCGCGGGCACTCTGCCCTTTGGGAATACAGTCGACGAGCACGGCCACGGTACAGCAGGAAAAAACAGCCAGAGCAGCGCCCTGTACCAGGCGTAGAAAGAGCACCAGGCCCACCAGGTGCGTTCCTGTCACAAAGGGGTAGGCCAGCATGATGGTGCTTGAGGTGATAATGGAGAGCGCCAGTGCCCACAGTTTGCCGCGTCGCAGGAAAACAATACTGCTTATGGGGCGGAAGAGCAGCACTGTGACAAACATGGCAGAGAGCAAAATACCACGCCAGTTCGGAGTGACGGCTAGCCGTTCAAGCCATTGCTCGAAGCAGTAAAATACCGCGATGAAGCTGTTGCAGCACATAGTGATACAGAACAGCAGCATAAAGTCACGGCTTAACAGAGAATCGGGCGGGAGACGGGAAGACATAGAGTATGATGGCGCGTTACATCACTGTGGTTGGCGTTAATGGTATTCGCCGTTGAGAAATTTTGTGGCATAGGCCTGGACAGCTTCTTCATCTACCATGAGCATATCCATCTGCCGGGTCATGATCAGCAGACGGCCAAGCTGATCAAGACGGGCGCATACTTCTGTTCTGGGATACTTTTGATAGCGGGCTCGCAGCCTGTCCCCTGTGATTTCCACGGAAAAGCCCAAAGAATGCAGAATAATGCCGATGCAGCGTACACGACGTTCACGCTGGGTACCGGCAGCGGCACCTCCGGCGAATTCAAAACGTATATAGTTTTTATTCAGGGTATCGCCACACCAGCAGTCCAGAATGGCATAATGGTAGCCCACGCGGGAGGAAAAGTTAAGGTAACGGTCTGAAATAATGGCATAACTGTGCTGGCCAAAACGCGAACATCCTTCCTGATTGCCCCCTATGACGCTCTGGCCCATGACGGAGAGAAAACCGCGCATATTTACGGGTCTTGGGCCACGCGCTTGTACGGCGGGGTTGAGCATGCCGTCGAGCACACATTTGAATGGCAGGCTGCAAACGTCTTCGGGGTATGTTTCTCGTTTTTCCGGCATGCGTAGCCCGCCGCCTAGGTCGATGACGTATAAGTCAAGCGGCACGGCGCAGATAAGGTGACAGGCCACTCCCGCGCTGTTGTCGGTAACACTGTCTGAAATTTGGAACATGCGTACGTAGCTCAATTCATGAACATAACGCATGATGTCGTGCAGGGAGGTGCAATGGCGGGGAGTAAATGTCTCTGCTCGTGGGTCCACGAGGTGCAGAGGTAGAATATAGGGAGCAATTCTCCTTAGGAGTACCATTGCAGGACTGTTACCGCCGCTTTGGGGGCGGCGCAGACGCAGCGAAAGCAGCTCAGGCACTTCGCCGTTGAACACTCTACCCGAGAGGGCGTCGACAGTCACAATTTGCCCCGGGGAAAGCAGGCTCGTGGCTCCTGGCATGTTCATGACTGTTGGTACGGCGAATTCCCTGCAGATGGAAGCCATGTGCCCTGTGAGGCTGCCCGTCTCGGCAACAATGGCCGCAGCACGGCGCATCGCCGCCATGGCATTGGGTGAGGAGTGCGCCAGAAGCATCACGGCGCCTTCAGGAAAATGTGTGACGTCTTCCCCATCGCCTACAGGTACTATGGGGCCGCAGCCCACCCCCCTGGCGGCAACATCTCCCCCGGCGAGTAAGGGGCGTAGTCCTCCCAGTTTGGGAGGTGCATGTTCTGCCGCGGCGTTGTCCATGCCCATGGGCCGCGTTTGCAGCAAAATAATCTGATCGTCTTCGTCAATGGCCCATTCCATGTCTTGCGGATACTGGTAATGCTCTTCCAGTTCCATAACCATATCGGCCAGACGCCGTACCTGTTCATCGCTGAGACAGGGCACATCTGCAAGTGTGTCGGGCACTTGTTCCAGTATACTTTCCACGTCATCGGCGTCTGTACGGGTGAGGTGCAGGCGTACGGTTTTGTGGGCAATGGTCGCTTTGGTGATTTTACGCGTGGCACGTGAAACAAGCCACTGATCCGGAGTGCCAGTGCCGTCCACCACGCTCTCGCCTAGACCCCACAAGCCGTTGATGACAATGGCGTTAGAGCGCAGATCCACCGGATGGCGGGAAAAGACCACTCCAGCCGCTTTGGCCTGTACCATCTCCAAACAGCACAGTCCCATGCCGGTGGCATCCAGGGCATAACCGTGTTCTGCACGATAGGTCAGGGCGCGAGGGGAAAACAAACTGGCGACCACCTTTTTAAACGCAGTCAGGAGTCCCTGACGTGTTACTCCGAGGATGCTGCGATACTGTCCGGCGAAGGACTGTATGCCGTCTTCAGCGATGGCACTGGAACGCAGTGCTGTGACCACAGTGGCACTATCCTTGCCGAAAGCGGTGTCCCATTCAGCAAATAGGGCCTGGGCCATATCTTCGGGTACCGGGGCTTGGAGCACAAGTTTTTCAATATTGCGTGAGACAGCGCGAATTTCCGCGGGTTTCTCCGGATCAATGGAACGCAGCAGAGACAGTAGCGTTTTGAACAGGCCGGATGTACGCAACAGAAAATAGCTGCCGGCACGTACCGTGATGGCAAAACCACGTGGTACGGGCATGTCCAGCATGTTGCTCAACTCACCCAAGTTGGCATTCTTGCCGCCTACACTGTAGGCCATGCTGGCATCCACCTCAGTTAGCGGCAGGGTGAACTGGGTTATGTCGCCCCTGGTGTGCTGCTTGAGTTCAGTTTCTATGCGCGTGGCAATGGAGTGTACAATGTTCTCAAGATCGGTATTGTGTCTGTTCGACATCTTGCCCAAGGCAGTGACCATATTTTCACAATGAAAAATGGCCCGGCGGGCTTCTTTGCGTACTTCTTCCGTTTCCAGATGGCGGTTACCACTGAGTGTGGCTTCAAGACCGGCCATGAGGTTAGCTAGGTCAGCATTGGCCTGCAGCAACACCTTGAAGGAAGCGTAGCGTTTGGTAAAGGCGTCCATGGCCTGTACGCGACTGACCTTTGGCGAACGTGCGAAAATATTTTTCAGCTTTGAAAACATAGCGGGTACCTGAGTGTATCCATGGCGCAAAACAATACTATCTGTCGTGGTTCATGTTCTGTCAACTGCTAACGTGGTGTAAAGACAATATAGCGTAGGGAGCGTCCATATCCTTCTTTATATACAAGGCCATGCTGTTCAAGAAGCTGCAAATCGTACTGTGCGGTGCGGTTGGAAATGTTTGTGCCGGAAAATGCCTGATATTCCTGCCTAGTGATACTCCCTTTTTCAAGTATTTTGGGCCAGGCTGCCTGCACACGTGTAGGTAAGTCTTCCATTGGTGATAATGCTTTCGTTTGCTGTATCGGTGTGTCTCCTGCATCCTTGCGTCGGGCTGACGGCTGTGACGGTGAAGCATCCGTGACGTGTGCTACAACGCGAGAAGAATCATTATCCGTGGGAGCGGATTGATTCTTTCGGGTACTCCTGTGGAAATGCTTTGGGTGCGCAGGTATTGTCGTCTTGATTATTTCTCCTGCCGTGGAGAGCTGACTTCGTGTTATATCCTGTCTGGGAGGGAGCGTGCCAAGCTGAATATCTTCTGCAAACAGGATCGGTCCGTCACAAAAGGCCAGCGCGCGGGCCAGCGTATTTTTCAACTCCCGCACATTGCCGGGCCAGTCATACTGTAAAAGTTTCTCCATGGCGCCATGACTGATTTTCGGGGGCAGATCAGCGTTCTTTAGGGCATGTGATTTCGTTTGCCAGATTGCGTGAAGAAAATAGACTGTTAAGGCAGGTATGTCTGCCTTACGCTCCCGTAGCGGGGGCGAGTTGATGGTGATTACGGCCAGCCTGTAATAAAGATCCTGTCGAAAAGAACCGCGCTGGGCATCTTCCAGCAGAGGGGCGTTGGTGGCAGCAATGATACGTGTGTCAAAGGGGACGTCATGATCGCTTCCAAGGGGCCTAATGCGTCTTGTAGAAAGGGCGCGCAACAAGGCCTGCTGGACTTTTGGCGCTGCGTTGCCCACTTCATCCAGCATGAGTGTGCCACCCTCTGCAGCCAAAAAGGCTCCCTTGCGCGCGCTTCGCGCTTCTGTGAAGGCTCCTTTTACATGCCCGAAAAGGGTATCCATGAGCAGATTTTCATCCAAAGCACCACAGTTGATGGTAATGAAGGGGGCGGCTGCTCTGGGACTCTGTTTGTGGATAGCTTCCGATATGAGCTCCTTGCCCGTCCCTGTTTCTCCCACTACAAGCACATCGTCCGTGACCTGGGCAGCCTTGTGCACATTTTCAAGCAATATCCGCATGGCTGGTGAAAAGCCAACGAGACCATCTGGGGGCAGGTCGCTGAGCATGGGAAGATTCTCTAGCGGTTCACGTTGGTGGTGAGCATCCTCCTCAGCCATTTGGCGCAACTTGCGTTCATTGGCATTGTCAAGCCGGCTAAGGAGAATATTAATACCTTCTTTCAGCTGTTCGAGTTCGAGCGGCAACGGTGGCAGGGAGAGGGGCAGGCATTTGTTTTCAGTGTTGCGTACTTCCAGTTCAGCAGAAATGACATGTAACGACTTGCCGAGCTGTCGTGCCAGCCACCACAGGCTCAGGCCTAGCAGCAGCATGCCGCCCACAAAGGCAGCGACATAGATGCCCATAAGCACCATGCCGTAGCGGGTTGTGGAGAACCCCGCATCCAGTACGGCAAGGCCCCCCAGGAGGACTGGCGTGCTCCCCGCAGCAGGAGTGAAGCGCAATGGCACATAACTCACACGCTCAACGGGCTGTGCATCTCCCCAACCTTGCTGGTGGTAGGGTAGCTGGCCGGAGCGTCCGTTCTGTACATTGACCACCATATCCCAGTAGTCAATATGTTCCGGCCCGGGGCGAAAGGCTGTATTGAAACCTGGTCGTCCAAAAATACCTGTGAGGCCAGCCCGTGCCGTATCGGTGCTAAGCTTGCGCTGGTGCAGGTAATCGTTCACTGGTTCTGACTGGAAAAGCAGCCAGCCTTCGCGGTCAAAAAACATTGCGCGTACTTCGGTGTCACTGCCTGTCTGCATAGGTGCATCGGGCGCAGAATAGAAAGAAATTAAATCGCGCAATTCGCGCAAATCCAGCGAAAGCATGAGGTATCCGCTGAAAACATTCTTGTTATCAAATACGGGCGTAGTAAAGCGCAACACATAGACGGTAATGTTTTGTGCAGTCCCTTGCACTGGTACCATGGAATAGAGGGCTTCCATAGGTTGGCTCACGTTGACCTGGCCTGGAAGAAGCTTTTCTGCGGAAGCTGCGTGGAAAGGCCCTGTAGGGCTGGCCATGGCCTGCTGCAGAGGTACATGAACGACATCATCATCCACATTGAGCAGAAGAAAACTGTTTTCAGGGGCAAGGCCCTCAAATGCCAGCTCTCTGTAATGCAATCCACCGGTCTTTACGCGAAAACGCATGCGATCGAGCATTTCCCTGGCATTCATAGAGCCTGCGGCCAGGATAAGCAGCTGATTGCGCGTTTCTTCAAGAACTTGCCCCATGGCGAGGTTCATGGCCTGGGTCTGGAGTTGGATGTTGCGTGCATTTGCGCGATTGACTATATACTCAATGCCACTGCCAGTGGCTAAAAAAATGAGAAAAAGGGCCGCAGCAAGAACTGGCAGCCCCAGAAGGAGCATGCGGCTCGTCAGGCTGCGGTTCATAAAAAACGTCGTCAGCTCATGAGATGCAGGTAGGTTCTCTTTGGGCGCGATCATGACTTTTCTTTGCGTGATTAAGAAATAAACGTAAAAGACATAACTAAATTTCGCGAAATTGACAAGAATGTTTTTCAATATTCCTTGTAATAATGCCATGTTGAAAGGAACTGTAAAAATATGGCGCAATGGTATGATGTTTGCTTGTGAAAAAATGGCCAATTTGCGTGATGCTTACACAAAAGTGGCCGAACGGATATTAACACATACTTGTGGAGGGATGTATGAATATCTGGACGTGGCTTGCAACAGCCGCATTGGTATTTGGGAAAATGGTGCTCACGGTATATTCGGGCACCGCTGGTGTGGCCATGGTGGCTGACACGCGGAATATGCATGGTATTTTGCAGTGGTGGGCCGAGATGTATAATGAGAGCCATCTTACCTTTGCCATAGTGACCATGCTGATTATTCCTATTCTGGGGTGCGTCCTTGGCTGGTTGGCCGATATCGTAATGAACCATATCGGCATTGATCTTACGCACCGCGATTTGGCGGAAGACTAGCCAGAAGGAGGCATTGTTATGGATTGGTTATTTATGGCTATGCCCATTTCCGGCGTTTCCATATTCTGGCCGGGATTGATCATTCTGGGGCTGGGCGTGGGTATTATCGGCGGCTTCTTTGGCCTGGGCGGTGCGTGGATGGTGACGCCAGGTCTGAATATTCTCGGCTTCCCCATGGCCTTCGCCATTGGTACTGATATGGCCCAGATGGCCGGTAAATCGCTTATTTCGACCATGCGTCACGGCAAGTTTGGCAATGTTGACTATGTGCTTGGTCTGACCATGCTTATTGGTACACTCATCGGCGTTGATGCCGGTGTGTGGTGCGTCATGCAACTCGAAAAAATCGGCCGTGTCGACGAAGTTGTCCGCTATCTCTATGACGTGCTGCTCATAGCCATGGCTTGGCTTGTGTTCCATGATATTTCAGTGCGTAAGAAGAAGGCCGCTGCTGCTGCCCAGGCCGGTAAGGCTCTTGATAAAGGGGCAACGGGCATTGAATGGGCCAGCAAGCTGCAGGCCATCAAGATTCCACCGGTTGTCTATTTCCGCCATGCCAATATTACTTGTTCTGCCTGGCTGCCCATCGTGATCAGTTTCTTCACGGGCTGGATGGCCGGTATTCTGGGTATCGGTGGTGGTCTGATCCGGATGCCCGCTCTTGTGTATCTGGTCGGTTGTCCTACCCATGTGGCTGTTGGTACTGACCTTTTTGAAGTGGCAATTTCTGGTCTGTACGGAACTTTCAGCTATGCCTACCAGGGACGAGTTGAACTGCTGGCTGCCATCGTCATGCTGTGTGGTGCGGCTATCGGAGCACAGATTGGCGTTGTTGCCACCAAGTATGTGAAGGGCTACGGCATTCGTTTTGTATTCGGTCTCGCTGTGCTTGGCTGCCTTATGTCCGTTGTGTTGAAGCAGTTGCAGGCGAAGTTCCCGGATCAGGGCTGGCTGGGCACGCTGGCAACTATTGAGGTGCTGGGCTTCGTAAGCGCTATTTCCATCTACATCGCTGTGCAGATGGTACGGGGCGCCAAGGCTGAATTGGCTGCCAAGAAGAACCAGGCTGCGGGCAACTAGGAGGAACGTACCATGAAAATTCGTACTTTGCTGTTTACGCTGGGCATGGTCAGTTCGCTTGCGCTGCTCGCTGGCTGTGACCTCAAGGGAGGCGTGGAACAGGGACGTTGTGTGGCCTTTGAAAAGGGCAAGACGGCTACCATAGTGGCTGAAACGCTCAAAGACGGTAAGGCCACATACAGTGAATCCTCC
>JAFTDG010000051.1 GCA_017454325.1 Desulfovibrio sp.
CAGGTTGAGCGCTTGAGAGAGCACATGATGCTTCTCTTCACCTGTTACGAGAAACATGCAGCAGCGGGCGTTGTTGATAACCGGCAGGGTGAGGGTAATTCTGTCCCCCTTGCGTTCTGGAACGTACTGGTCAATGACGAGACGCTTTTTCTCGGCAAGGGCAGGTGATTTTGAAAAGATGGAACCGGTGTGCCCGTCCTCTCCCATACCCAGCAGAATAAAATCAAAACGGGGCAGATCTGCGGGTCCAAGTGCAAATTCGTTACGTATCTGTTCTTCATATTTTGCGGCAGCCTGCACTGGTTCGGCATCGCCGCGCATACGATAAAAGTGCGTGGCAGGGACATGGTTCAACAATTCACGGCGAACTAGGCCATAGTTACTGTCAGGGTGATCTGGCCCGACGCAGCGTTCGTCTACCCAGAAAATTGCCATTTTTTCCCACGGTAAGCGATCGCTCCAGTCTTTGCCTGCAAGAAGACGGAAAAGTGGGATAGGTGTGTTACCGCCAGAAAAGGCGATACGAAAGAC
Source organism: Desulfovibrio sp. (assembly GCA_017454325.1). Lineage (GTDB taxonomy): Bacteria > Desulfobacterota > Desulfovibrionia > Desulfovibrionales > Desulfovibrionaceae > Desulfovibrio. The sequence goes on from JAFTDG010000051.1 coordinate 532, forward strand.
ACCACGTTCGGCAATGGCTTCTTCACAGGCTGCTGCCAGTATATGGGCTGCGCGCTCTGCCATGGCCGCAGGGTCTTTGTGGATGTGTACCGTGAGATGTATGGATCGGCTGAGGCCAGACATAGAGCGGCTCCTTCAAGGTTGGTGTGTGCCAGCGTAGCATGCTCTCACTCTCAAGCTGAAAGTATGCCACAGAAATTTGCATGAGAAAAGTCAATAATATGCGTGACCACAGGGTTGGCTCACTGCAACTCTTCCACGGGTTCCGGTACTTCGGCAATATGCAGCACCTCTCCGCTGGAAAGGCCCAGAGTTTGCCATGCAGCTTTGCAAATAAGGGGTGTAGCGGCAAGAAGTGACTTAGCTTCTTGACTTGTACCATCCATTTCAATGGTCCAGCTGTGGCGGAGTGGTTGCTGTGGCATAGTGGGGGCCACAGCATTGAGATAGCGGTGCAGCATCTGCTGTCCTTTGGAACCCTCTATGGATGCAGAAAGGTTCAAGTTATTGACAATAGCTTTCCCCATGTTTTTTGCTTCAATGCTCACGACGAGCAGGAGCGTTTTACCATCGGAAAGCATGCCGGGCTGGGCAGTACATTCCTTAATGGGTAGAGTTTGTTCCATGCGTTGTCTGGTTTTTGTGTTTTTGTCAATCAACAGTTGACGCTGGCCCTTCATGCGCTCCACCTGTGCTGCACGGAACTGCGCCACCAGTTCTGTAGCATTGTCCAGTCCGCGTATACGCCAGCCATCGTGTGTGCGCTCCATGCGCAGATGCAAAGGGAATGTCTTATCCAGAAGATGATGGCGCACAGATGCGCTTACGAGGGCTGTATCGGCGTCTATTTCCTTCAATGACAGACTTGAAGATAGCTGTGTAAGAAAGTCCTGAGGCAGCACATAAAAAGGCGTTAGCAGACGTGTTATGGCGTCCGGCTGGTCCTTGGGTGGTTCTTCCTTCATGCGACTCTGTTTGTACAGGGCAGTCTGGATACTGTCATTCAGGTGCGCCACTTGGTGCGGCCCCTTTTTGATGAAGGGATAATGCTGCGCTGCGGCCTTGGCCAGTGGCATAGACAGGGCGTTAAAATCTACACGTGCGAGAAGCTCTTCTAGGTTGGCTGGCTGCAGGGCTTCCTTAAATTTCAGGAAAGCGAATTGCGCAGACTGACGATACTGGTAGTGCTGCCATCCACAATACCCACCTATGGCGGCAAGAATGACCAGGGCAATGCCTGCTATCAGGAACACATGCCTGCGGACAAAAGCAGTTATGGAGGTAATAAAGGGCAGTTTCATGGGGTATCCATAATACTATACAGGGCCTATGTAGTATGCATATGGCCGCAGTCTTCAAATTCCAGTACAGGTTCCGGTTGCTTCAGGCATTGGTGTTCCAAACGCAAGGGCAATGGTGTAACTGGACGCGGGGGCTGCATATCCAGAAATATAATGCTCCAGCCACCCAGCGGCGGGCAGAGACGAAGTGTATTGCACAGAACAGCTGCCCTGTCGCAATGCCACAGACCTTCCGGGCAGGCCAGAGTACCTACAGCGCACACATGACCAGCGTGCAATGCCTTGAGCTTGTGCCATATACGCCACCAGTTGCAGGGTTTATCAGGCCACGGAGGGTGGGCGCCGTGCAGTCGGTACTGCAAATAGGGCAAGGAAAAAGTATTCCAGAAGGTCACCGAAAGCCCGGCCTTGGCCACCCGAAAAGCCTCTTGCAGGCAG
>JAFTDG010000052.1 GCA_017454325.1 Desulfovibrio sp.
AGACCGGCACGCAAAAGGGCACTGTCATCTGCACCATCCAGGCCGACAGTACGGCCGAGCGGGTTGAAAACATTGTGTTTAGGGACATGGACGGCAATACAAGCAGAAGCATAAGCAACTATGCCTATGACCCGGAAAACGCCGAGACGCTGATTACCGGCAGGGACGTGGACATCAGCAGCAAGGGCGAGACCACCACGACCACCAGGCCCCAGGACGACATCAATGGCGATGATGCCACCACCACGCTGTATACGCAGCCCGTGGATCCCCGGCACGATACGTCCGGCGGTGGTGGTGGTGGCGGTGTGGAACAAATTAATGGATGGATTGTGAAAGATTATGCTAGTACAACAATAGATGTGAGTTCTGTTGATTCTGCTATTTTGAATTTTATAGATGGAACCACACAGGCACCTTATACAATTTCTGGCGTTTATGCATCAGGTGGTGCGGTAAATGCAGATAGTTTTACGTTTAGTTTTTCTTATATTGCTGGAAATCAAAAAATACAGTTTAAGGGTGATGATATTCAGAATATAACAAATGCGGGTATTATTTACAGGGAAGGAACTTCAGAGCTTGATAATTTAACTGGTAGTTCCAGTTCTAATGATAAGATACCTTTTGAATTGTCGAGTTTAAGCGACGAAAAAATGCGATTGAACGCCGATAGTGTTTACCTATTTATAGATTTTAAAAATGCGACAAACGCTAATTTATGGTATGTTGACACTTATAACGCAGCCATTGACGTAAAATTAATAGCGTCTATAACAGGTGATCCGATTAATATAGGTGCTTTTTCTTTTGACGTTGGCGGATAAATCCTCATCCATGTTTTAGCAGTAGGTATTTATATCTGGCTACGGCTAAAACAGATTGTGTTCAGCTTGTTTTTTGCGTCAGTTTCAATAATTTGTGTAACATATTCTTATGACTGTAGTTGTTTATTTTTCCTTGCCCGTGGCGCCTCCAACGGCCTGTCGCCGGCCCGTTGTTCCATCAGGGGCGCCACGGCCCGCATAAAGCGCCGGGCCACGGCAGGGGCGGCGTAACGAGCCCCCTGGGCCAGCGCCCTATGGCAGTATGTCTGGTAGAATGCCGGATCGTCCCAGCAGCGCTCGATGAAATCCGCCAGCGGGGCGAGCTGTTCGGGCCCTATCATGGTTCTGTAGGGCGGCTCATAGCACTGTGGCGGGAAGTTCACCACAATGCCGCCGTTGCCAATCACTTCCGGCAGCCCGCCTCTGTTGGTCACAATGGCGGGGATGCCGTTCATCATGGCTTCGGCCGTCACGCGGCCGAAACTCTCAAACCACAGTGAGGGAGCGAGCAGCAGCTTCGCCCTCGCATACACCTGGCGCATGTCCTGCGTATGCGGCGTCACCATGACGTTGCGCAGCGACGTGCGTGGCGTTCCAAGGGCCGTAGTGACTTCATGCAAGGCGTCCTTCCAGCTGCCCCGGGATTCGAGAATTTCAAAGGTGATATCCGGCCGTTTTTCTTCCAGAAGCGTGGCCAGAAGAATGGCTACCGAAACCCCCTTGGCATAGGAGGGATTGACAAAGAGCACGTTCTTGCGCTGGTGTTTTTCGGCAACTACGCTTTCGGGATTGATGGGCGCGCCGAAGACTACGGGCACAATGCCGTACTTTTTGCGGTAATAATCGCTGGTGGCCCTGGAGTCCGTGAGGATCATGTCAATATCCCTGCACCAGCGCGTGCCCTGGTAGTTGCCATTGACCAGGAAGAAGGCCATGGGAATGTGGCGGTCCGTCGCCTCGTCGGCCATGCACAGCTCTAGGCAGTGCCCGCCGTAGGTAAAGACCATGTCCGGCCTGAATTTGTCCAGCAGGTCGGTATACGCGGCCAGGAAAGCCTCTTCTTCAAGGCTGGTCATCTCATGCCGGTCAGTGCTTTTCACCGGCAGCAGGTTGTGGGTGAGGTTGCCGTCCTGGTATCTCACCACTGTGCAGACGTGCTGCATGAGGGAATCCCACTGGCTGCGCAGGGGCGCAGAGCCGGACGCAGCGTCAAAGACGGTGGAGCCAAGGATGCAGATTTCCCAGCCAAAGGCTGCAAGTTGCCTGAGCAGTTCGCGTATGGCTATGGACGCGCCGGAGGATGTGTCCATAAGGCACGCCGTGCAGGCCCAGAAGAGTCGGGGGGGACGTTGTTGCATAAAAACTGCCTCGGGATTGCTGGTGCAGGCAACAAACTCCGTGTGGCTCAAGGTGCAGGTGCCTGTTCGTGTGACCATGGCGCATATGGGGTATATTTGCAACTGCTTGCCAGAGTTGTGAACACAAGGGGCAACGTGCCACCAGCGCCATAACAGCTCTTGCCATGTTTTTTACCTCACGCGCCTTTCTTGTATCCTTTTTGCCCTGATGCTACCATACACGTTGTGCATGTGCCGCTGGGGTGCCTGTCGACATAGTGCACTGCGCCCTGGGCGCGTATCTTTCATCTCAAGGAGGTACCATGTCGGAACTACGCACGCCCCTCACCGCCTGGCATGAGGCGCACGGGGCAAAAATGGCCCCCTTTGCCGGCTGGCTCATGCCCATACAGTACGAAGGAATTTTGGCCGAGCATGTGCACACGCGGCAGCATGCCGGCCTGTTTGACATCTGCCACATGGGCGAATTCCGCATTGAGGGGCCCGGTGCGGATGCAGCCCTGAGCCGCGCCGTGAGCCATAACCTGCAGACGCTGGCCCCGGGCAAATGCCGCTACGGCTTTCTGCTCAACGAGCAGGGCGGGGTGCTGGACGACTGCATCATCTACCGTTTTGCACAGGACACGTTTATGGTGGTGGTCAATGCCGCCTGTGCTGCCAATGATTTTGCGGTGCTGCGCGAGCGTCTGCCCCAGGGCGTGGCGCTTGCCGATATTTCGGAAGCCACGGGCAAGGTGGATCTGCAGGGGCCGGAATCCCTGGATGTGCTGGAAAGCAGGATCGGGCAGAATATGCACCATCTGGGATATTTTGGTTTCTGCGAAACCACTTGGCAGGGGGTGCCCCTGCTGATCAGCCGCACGGGCTATACGGGGGAACTGGGCTACGAGCTGTATGTGCCCGCGGAACAGACCGAGGCATTCTGGGAGACATTGCTGGTTGATGGCCGTGTGAAGCCCGTGGGCCTTGGCGCACGGGACACGCTGCGCCTGGAGGCTGGCCTGCCCCTCTATGGGCAGGACCTGGATGCGGACCATACGCCCACAGAGGCCGGCATGGGCCGTATGCTCACCAGCACGGCCGCCTATATAGGCCGTGAGGGGGCCGCAAGGGCGCAGGAGATGCTGGTGCCGCTGCGCATTGAGGGGCGCCGTGCGGCGCGCCACGGTGACGTTGTGGCCCTGCCCGACGGCACGGCAGTGGGGCGCGTGACCAGTGGCTCCTTTGCCCCGTCCCTGGGCTGCGTCATTGCCTTTGCCTGGGTGCCCGCTGCCCATGCCGGTGCAACCGACTTTACAGTGCGTGCCGCCAGAGCGGCACTGTCTGCTCGCAGGGTGGAGATACCTTTTTACACGCAGGGCACGGCCCGTAAGAAACTGTAACCCGCGGTCCGCGGGGCATATAACCTATACCAAAAAGGAGAACGCGCATGGCTGCCAATCCCCAAGCATTGCTGTACAGTAAAACGCACGAATGGACCCGTATTGAGGGTGACGAGGCGGTGGTGGGCATTACCGATTTTGCCCAGGAATCCCTAGGTGACATTACCTATGTGGAGCTGCCGGCTGTTGGCGACAGGCTGGACGTGGAAAAAGAATTCGGTTCCGTGGAATCGGTGAAAGCCGCCAGTGATCTGGTGTCGCCTGTGGCGGGTGAGGTCGTGGCCATCAACGAGGCATTGGAGAATGCCCCGGAAGCCTGTAATGCTGACCCCTATGGCAAGGGCTGGCTGGTACGGGTGAAGCTTGCGGCAAAACCTGAAGGCCTTATGGATGCGGCCGCCTACGAGGCCCACTGCGCTGCAGAACGCTAGGCACAAAAAGGAGCTTGTATGCCCTATATTCCCCATACGCCGGATGAATTGCAGCACATGCTTTCCGTTATCGGCGTGCGTAGCCTGGACGATCTGTTTGCCGATATTCCCGCGTCCATGCGCCCCAAACATTATGACCTGCCCCAGGGCAGCAGTGAAGCTGCCGTGTGTACGCATCTGGAGCGCCTTGCTGCCCAGAACCGTGTGGACGGCATTTCCTTTCTTGGGGCCGGCTACTATGCGCATGATATTCCCAAGGCTGTTGATGCCCTGGCAGGCCGCAGCGAGTTTTACACGGCCTATACGCCGTATCAGGCCGAGTGCTCACAGGGCACGCTGCAGGCCATCTTTGAGTTCCAGACGGCCGTGAGCCGGCTCATGGAAATGGAATGCGCCAATGCCTCGGTCTACGACGGAGGCTCGGCGCTGTTTGAGGCTGCCATGATGGCCGTGCGCAGCACCAGGAAGCGCACCCTGGTGCTGGATGCGGCCGTCAATCCCTTCTGGCGGGCCATGCTGGCCACCTATACGGCCAATCTTGGTCTTACTGTGCGTGTGGTGCCCCACAGGGACGGCGTGAGCGATAAGGAGGCCCTGTTGGCTGCGGTGGACAATACCTGCGCGGCCGTTCTGGTGCAGAACCCCAACTTCTTTGGCGTGGTGGACGATTTTACGGACCTTTTTGCCCATGCCCGCAGCTGCAAGGCATTTGGCATTATTTCCGTGTATCCTGTCCTGCAGGCCGTGCTCAAGACTCCCGGTGAAATGGGGGCAGATGTGGCCGTGGCCGAAGGGCAGAGCCTGGGCATGCCGCTTTCCTTTGGCGGCCCCTACCTTGGCCTTATGGCCTGCCGCAAGGAGCATATCCGCCAGTTCCCTGGCCGAATTGTGGGACGCACAACGGATGTGGACGGCAAAACCGGCTATGTGCTCACCCTGCAGGCCCGCGAGCAGCATATCCGCCGGGCCAAGGCCACGTCGAACATCTGTTCCAACCAGGCGCTCTGTGCCCTGCGTGCGCTCATCCACATGTCGCTGCTCGGGCCGGCGGGGCTGGTGCGTACGGCGGAGAACAATATGGCCCTGGCCCGCTATGCGGTGGAGCGGCTGACGGCACTCAAGGGCGTGGCACTGTGCAACAGTGCCCCCTATGGTTCAGAGGTGACCCTGCGTCTGCCTAAACCCGCTGCTCAGGTGGTGCGTGAGGCCATGGCTCGGGGGGGCACACCCGGATATCCACTGGGTACAGCCTATCCCGGCATGGAAAACTGCCTGCTGCTGTCCTGCACCGAAGTCAATGATCGTGACCAGATCGACGAGCTGGCTGCAATTCTGGGAGGTCTGTTGTGAAAACCATTTTTGCTGCATCCGTACCCGGCCGGACGGCCTGCCGCGTGGTCAGTGACGCTCCCGGCGCGGCTGCCATGCTGCCCGCCGGCCTGCTGCGCCGCACCCCACCCCGCCTGCCTGAATGTTCAGAACTGGACGTGGTGCGCCATTTCACCCGCCTTTCACAGATGAACTACAGTGTGGATGCCAATTTTTATCCTCTTGGCTCCTGCACCATGAAATACAACCCCAAGTTTACGGAATACGTGGCAGCACTGCCGGGTTTTGTCCGTCTGCATCCTCTGGTCGCCCAGCTGGAAGGCGGGGCTGAAGAGGCCCAGGGTGCCCTGCACTGCCTGTACGAAACCGAGCAGCTGCTTTGTGAACTGACCGGCATGCGGGCCTTTACCTTCCAGCCCATGGCCGGAGCCAACGGCGAGTTCACCGGCGTGTCGCTCATTGCCGCCTACCACAGGGCAAAGGGGCGGCAGCGCCAGATCATGCTCATTCCCGACGCGGCGCATGGCACTAATCCTGCATCGGCCTCCCTGGCCGGGTTTACCGTGTGCAACCTTGAATCACGTGACGGCATGGTTGATCCCGAAGCCGTAGCCAACGCCATACAGCAGCACAGTGACAACGTGGCCGGCCTTATGATGACCTGCCCCAACACGCTTGGCCTTATGGAAACACATCTGCCCCGCATAGTGGAGGCGCTGCATGCCGTGGATGCGCTGCTGTACTATGATGGTGCCAACATGAACGCCATCATGGGCAAATTGCGTGTGGGCGATGCGGGCTTTGACGTGGTGCATCTCAATGTGCACAAGACCTTTGGCACGCCGCATGGCGGTGGCGGGCCAGGTGCCGGACCTGTGGGCGTTTCTGAACGGCTGTTGCCCTTCCTGCCCGCGCCGCGTGTAGTGCGGCGGCAGGACGGAAGCTTTGCCCTCAACTACGACCTGCCGCAGTCTGTGGGGCATATCGGTCCCTTTTATGGCAGCTTTGGCGTCATCATCAAAGCCTTGGCCTACATGCTGCGCTTGGGCGGTGAAGGCCTGGCCCGTGCTTCAGAGTACGCCGTGCTCAACGCCAATTATCTCAAAAAACGCCTGGAGGATGTGCTGGAGATACCCTTCAGACAGCGGCACTGCGCCCACGAGTTCGTGGCATCTGCTCCTGAGGGCCTGCGCGCGCTCGATATTGCCAAGGCGCTGTTGGAACGGGGCATACACGCCCCCACCATTTATTTCCCGCTCATCGTACACGAGTGCCTCATGCCTGAACCCACGGAATCCGAGAGCAAGGAAACGCTTGATGCTTTTGTGGATGCCGTGCGCGACATCGTGCTATCAGGCCGTGCCGAGCCGGAAAAGCTGCACGAAGAGCCGCGGCACCTGCCCGTACGCCGTCTGGATGAAACGGCTGCAGCACGACACATGGTGCTGACCGAAGACATGACTTGAGCGGTTGCTGCAGCTGAAAAGGTAGGCTGATGCACGACGGGCGGAGGGACTGCCCGGGTAATGACGGCGTCCTGTGAACAGGGGAGCGTTATGCGGGATATTGTGGTGGGTGTGAGCGGGGCCAGCGGTATGCCCCTTGCGGCATGCCTTCTGCGGCAGTTGGCGTCCATGCCTGACGTGACAACACATTGTATTGTTTCGTCAGGTGCGGCAGCAGTGCTGCGGGCAGAGTGCAATGCCGGGCCGGAATCGCTCACCGCGCTGGCCGACAGGGCATACGCCCCTGATGACCTGGGGGCTGGGCCTGCCAGTGGATCATGGTGGCGCCGTGGTCAGGAGCCCGCTGCCATGCTTCTTGTCCCCTGTTCCATGGGCACGCTGGGGGCGCTGGCCGCAGGGGCAACGCGCAATCTGGTGCAGCGGGCCGCAGATGTGGCGCTGAAAGAACGTCTGCCTCTTGTGCTGGTTACCCGTGAAAGCCCGCTTTCAGCCGTTCACCTGCGCAATATGCTGACGCTGCAGGAGGCAGGGGCTGTCATTATGCCCTTTTCGCCAGGGTTTTATTTGCGGCCGCACAGCCTTGATGATCTGTTGGAGCAGACCTGCGGGCGTATTTTTGACCAGGTGGGGCTGCCACATGCCCTGGGCCGCTGGTCATAGATACTGTTGAGATACTTCTACATAATCTGTTTGTCATTGGGGGGGGTATGAGCGAGCTGACGTGGTATGGACATTCGGCTTTCAGTATACAGGCGTCAGGGGTGCGGGTTGTCATTGACCCATTTTTTGCTCCTTCATCCGGTTGCACTGCAGACAGCATAGACAGGGCTGATGTCGTGCTTGTTACCCATGATCACGGTGACCATGTGGGAGATGCCGTATCCTTGTGCCGCAGAACAGGCGCACTGCTGGGAGCCATTGTGGGCACGGCAGAAAAACTGCAGCGGGCGGGCATACCGCAGGAACAGATTTGGAATGGCATTGGCTTCAACATGGGGGGCACGCTTACTCATAAAGGGATCAGTGTTACCATGGTTCCAGCCTACCATTCCAGTGATTCCGGTGCTCCTGTGGGCTACATCGTGCACATGCCCGACGGGGTGACCATCTACCATGCCGGGGATACCTGTATCTTCAGCGGTATGGAATTGTGGGGAAAGCTGTACAGCATTGATGTGGCGCTGCTGCCCGTGGGTGGCGTGTTCACCATGGATGCGCAACAAGCAGCCCTGGCCTGCAGTATGCTGCACTGTCGTCGTATTGTTCCCATGCACTGGGGCACATTCCCCGTACTTGCGCAAGGTACAGAAGCATTGCAGATGGAGCTGGACAGGCTGGGCCTGGCCGATGCCCTTGTAGCGCTGCAGCCCGGCCAGAGTATAACTGTTGCGCCTGCGGGTGCATAACCCTGTTTTTGTTTTTTCTGCGTTCTCCTGAGGTTTACAAAGGTGGGCATGCTTTTTATACTTTATCTGTAGTTCGCCCTTTCACGGGAACCGGCGGACGGCATTTTTCACTTGTAAAAAGAAGGTTGCGAGATGAAAAAAGCGTTTTTCCTGTTCGCTCTGCTGCTGAGTGCGGCCCTGCTTTTGCCCCAGACTTCTGAGGCTGGCCCACGCGGGCCCAAGTACATGTACAAACTTAAAAGCATCATGCCCGTGGAAGGCCGTCAGGGCGTGGCCTGCGATGGCAAATTTATCTATGTGAGCGACAGCAAAAGGCTGTTCAAGTATGACATGAACGGCAAGCTGGTGAAGCAGAATGATACCCCCTTTGAGGGCTATGCCATCCCTTCAAACCACATCGGTGATATTGACGTCTATAACGGCGAACTGTACGTGGGTGCAGAGAACTTCATGGACGGCGTGGGCAAGGATATCCAGATTGCCGTACACGACGCTGAAACCCTGAAATTTAAGCGTACCTTCAAGTTTAATCCTGAGTCCGGCCAGAAGGAAGTTTCCGGCATCACCGTGGACCCCATCCGTCGGACAGTGTGGATGTGCTCTTGGGTCGGTGAAGAAAGTGGCCGCTACCTTTATGAATACGACCTGGAAGGAAAGTATCTGCGCAAGCTCCAGGTGCAACCCATTCCTTACTGGGTGCAGGGTGTATTTGCCTACAATGGCTCGCTGTTCGTCACCTCTGACGACGGTGATGCTGACCGCAATGAATCCGACCACCTTTACCGTGCAGATATCTCCGCCGGCACCGCCACGCCTGTTGTTATGGAAAAGGCTTTTGACGAAGTGCTCAAGCAGGGTGAAATCGAAGGCCTGTGCGTAGATCCCTCCAATGGCGATCTGCTGGTACTTATGAACCGTGGCGCACACATCGTACTGGGTATGACCAAGGGCTTCTATCCCGGCTATACCAAGGAAATTCATGAAATCTATCGCTATGCCATGCGGCCTTTGGGCATGGTTCCCCATCATGGACCGCAGGGAGACCCTCGTCCGTAGCAGCTCTGTTCATGTTGCCTGAAAACGTGCGGTGCAGCTTTGGTTGCACCGCACGTTTTTTGTGTGAAGGGGTAGTGCTGATCTTCAGCTGCAAGGGACATTGGCACAATGTTGTTTGAACAGTGCCATGTATTCCTGATTGCCCTTGGGGCCTTTGATAGCTGCGGGCAGTACGCCACAGCAGATAAGCCCGAGATTATTTTCAGCGAAGGTGAGAATTTTGTCGACAGCGCGTTGTCGCGCCTTTTCGTCGCGCACAACGCCCTTTACGGTTTCACCAGGGCCCAGCTCAAACTGCGGTTTGATGAGTACAGCCGCGAAACCGCCGGCCTTGAGCCAGCGTATGCAGGCGGGCAGCACCAGTGTCAGCGAGATAAAGGATACATCAGCCACGATCATATCCATTGCTTCGGGGATGAGCTCATGCGGGGCATGACGCAGATTGACGCCTTCCAGGCTTATCACGCGAGGGTCGGCGCGCAGGCGTTCATGCAGTTGGTTTTTGCCCACGTCCACAGCATAGACCCGCGTTGCGCCGTGCTGCAGCAGACAATCGGTAAATCCCCCGGTAGAGGCCCCTGCATCCAGGCAGACAAAGCCGTGCACGTCGAGTTTGAAATGCTCAAGGATGGTCAGCAGTTTGTAAGCCCCCCGGCTGACATACTGCTGGGGTGCAAGCAGCGTCAGGACCGTATCCATGGGAAAAGCGTACCCGGGCTTGGGTACCAGCAGGGGCGGTGCACCAGGTGTGCTGGCTGCAAAAGCGATTTTACCAGCCATGATCAAACGGCGGGCCTGTTCACGGCTTTCGGCAAGTCCCTGCTCAAAAGCGAGCTGATCTGCGCGTTGACGTGTTGCTTTGGCCATGGTGAGCAATCAGCGAATAAGCATGGCATCGCCATAGGAAAAAAAGCGGTAGCCAAGGCGCACGGCCTCGGCATAGGCTGCCAATATGCGTTGGCGGCCAGCAAAGGCCGAAACAAGCATGATCAACGATGATTCGGGGAGGTGGAAATTGGTCAGCAATCCGTCCACCACGCGGAAGCGGACTCCCGGATAGAGGAAAATGTCTGTCCAGCCGGTAAATGCCTGCACACGACCGCATTGTTCGGCAACGCCTTCCAGGGCGCGCAGGCTTGTGGTGCCCACTGCCACAATGGGACGCCCCTGGCGTTTTGCTTCGGCTATGGCCGTTGCCGTGCTTTCGGAAATTTCCACATACTCGCGGTGCATGCGGTGGCCACGGATATCCTGTGTGCGTACGGGACTGAACGTACCGTAGCCCACATACAGGGTGACTTCTGCCCAGCCAAAGCCCGCAGCTGAAAGCGCTGTGCGCATTTCCTGCGTGAAGTGCAGCCCGGCAGTGGGGGCTGCCACTGAGCCAGTCTTGTCCTCACGGGCATAGACGGTCTGATAGCGGCTGACATCTTCCTCAGCATCAGGCCGTTTGATATAGGGCGGCAGGGGAATATGCCCTGTAGCGGCAAAAGCTCTGGCGAGCTCTCCTTTCCAGGAAAGGCGTACCCGGCGACGTCCAAAGGCTCCCGTTTCCAGAAGTGTTACACTGATACCCGCACCAAAGTGCAGGCATTCGCCATCACGCAGGCTGCCACCGCAGCGAATCAGGCCCTCGGCCTCGGCATATTGTCCGCCGGAGGTGTCGGCCCGGGCGTGTTTGCACAAAAGCGGCAGGGGGGTAAGTAGCAAAAATTCCACCTTGCCACCTGTCGAACGGGTGCCCAGCAGCCTGGCCTGCAATACTTTGGAATTGTTGGCAATAAGCAGACTGCCGGGGGGTAGGCATGAGGGGAGATTGTCAAACATGGTGTGCTGCAGCTCAAGTGTGCCCGTACGGGGCATGACTAGCAGGCGTGAATTGCCACGCTCTTCAGGCGGGTACTGGGCAATCTGCGTTTCTGGAAGGGCAAATTGATAGCTCTGCAATGAGAAATCAGCTTCGTCCGGTGAGATGCCGGAGGGCAAGACAGGGGGCATGGCAGTGGCCTCGCGCTGTATGCTTCCGCGGCGCCCTTGTCAGCAGCGGGCGGAGGGGCTAGGGTGAAAAAGAACTTCCTGATTTCATATGGGAAGGAGGAAAGTATAGCCATGAGCCGCCTTTTTGTCATCCTTGCTTCGTGCCTTGTGCTCCTTGGGGGCTGTGCTGAGATGCATTTGCACAATCCCTTTTCCAGCGACCCCCTGACGGGCGGTGAGAACGTGGGTACGAGCCGGCTGCTTACGCTGTCCGTACCTGCAGGCATGCAGCTCTTTCCCTCCCATGGCAGTACAGCGGCGGACGGGGGTGGCTTGGAAATATACCGTGGCTGGGTTGATATGAACGTTGTCGCGCAATATATGCATTCTGGCATGCAGGGACAGGGGTGGAATGTACGTTTGGCACGTCGCAAAGACAGCCGCGCCGTCTATGTGTACGAGCGGACGACCTCCATGGCGGTACTCACAGTGGAGCGAACTGCCCTGGGCACGCTGCTCTGCATCTGGACGGGTGAGCGCTTAGCCGACGGGGCAGCCCTGCCACAGGAGGCACTGTCTCCTACACTGGGTGCAGGCACGAGCGACATCCCTGCTGGTCATGATGAGAACAGTGGCACGAGCTATCAACCAGGAACCTTCGAGACTTGGGGTGCTCCCAGTGCCGTACAGGAGCGCAGTCTGTGAGTTGTTTAAATACCCCTGTGGACTTATGCACACACTTTGCCAATACACGTTTGCACCTTGGCGTATGTGGCTCTGTGGCCTGTTATCGGGCTGTGGAGCTGCTGCGGGCTTGGCGCGGCATGGGTATACATGTTTCAGTCACGCTGACGCGCGGGGCGCGGCAGTTTGTCACGCCCCTGCTTTTTGCCTCGCTTGGGGCGAATCCGGTCTATGAAGATATGTTTGCGCCGGGACAGGAAGTTTTTGCGCATCTGGAGCCTGGTCAGCATGCCAATGCCCTGGTTGTGGCACCGGCCTCGGCCGATGCACTCCGCCGTTTGGCACAGGGGGCTGCAGACGACATGCTGGCGGCGCAGGCGCTCGCCTTTGACGGGCCTGTCATCATTGCGCCTGCCATGAATCCGCGCATGTGGGCTCATGCCGCTACACAGGCCAATGTGCGTCTGCTTGAGAACCGGGGGAACAGTATTGTGCCGCCGGGTACGGGGGGGACGGCCTGTGGCGATGCAGGTCAGGGGCGTTTGGCTCCCCTTGAGGAAATCTTTTTTACTGCCCTGCGGGCGTTGGCCCCGCAGGATATGGCGGGCAAGCGTGTGCTGGTGACCTTGGGGCCAACGCGCGAGCAGTGGGACGGCGTGCGCTTCTGGTCCAACCCTTCCACCGGGCGCATGGGCATGGCGCTGGCCGCCTGCGCCTGGCTGCGAGGCGCTGCTGTGACGGCCATATGCGGGCCGGGGATTTCGCTTGCTATGCCGCGTAATCTTGCCTGTTGTCATGTGCGCTCTGCCAGGGAAATGTTTGCTGCGGCGCAAGACCTCTGGACTCATATGGATATGGGCATGTTTACTGCCGCAGTGGCAGATTTTTCGCCAAAAAGTTTCGGCACAAAAAAAGCTAAAAAGGCAGACATGCAGCAGGGCTTTACTGTGGATTTTGTGCCCAACCCTGATATTCTGCGTACACTGGCCAGCAAACGGACATCTGGGCAAAAGGTGCTGGGGTTTGCTGCGGAAACGGTTGACGATACGGATACGCTTCTTGCGCTGGCACAGAGCAAGCTGGCTGCCAAACATGCTGACGTGCTGGCCGCCAATGCCGTTAATGTTGCCGGCAGTGGCTTCGGCACAGAGACCAATGCCGTGGTCGTGGTGGATGCTCACGGGCTTCACGAGATTTTGCCTACACGCAGCAAGGCCGATATAGCCTGGGATCTGTGCACATGGCTTTTGCATTCGTAAACCCGTTAACCGCTCTTTGGGAAGAGCAAGGGCTCTCCTGTCTGTTAATGCCCGAAACTGTCAATGTTTTGGACGTGCGGCAGGCGGCCTTTGACCAGCTGCAGAAGCAGCAAGGCAGCACTGCAGCAGTACCCAATCGGCCGGATGCTGCAGCGCAACGGCAACGCCAAAGGGCGGGGCACAGTCCTGGGCAGTCGTCACACAGGCGGCCGGCTGCGCAGAAGACGGCAAAAGCCGGAGGCTCTCCGGTTGCTGCTGCCGGAGGCTGGAATCCGCTGCCCGCGCATCTCTGGCCTGGTCCCTGGCAAGAGCGTCTGGCACAGACGCGACCTGGGGTGATTCTCTGGACGTACTACGACCTTGGCGCGGATATCTGTAACGACCAGACTCCAGGGAGGCAGGAGCGCAGTGCTTTTCTGCGCCAGCTGTTACGGGATCTAGGCCATCCTGCAGGTACACATACCTTTTGGCCGGTCTGCCTGCCGTCTGCTGGTACTGCCACCGCTGATGCAACCACTCCGGAGAGTACAGGGGGATCAGCATCCAATGCAGATATTTTTTGGTCGGGGGTTCGTTGCCTGAAGGCAAGGGGGGTTGTCGTGATGGGGCCGGCTGCAGCAGCTGCTGCGGGATTGCGCGATGAACCAAGGCCGCCTCAGCAGCTCGTGTATCACGGTCATTTGGTGTGGTTGCTCTGGGATATAGATGTGCTGCTGCATTTTGACCAGCGGTATGCATCTATGCTGGCTTTTCTGCGGCATGCCTTTATGCCCGTACTGCGCTAATTAGGCATGCCTGTGATTATCGTGTACAGCAGTGCACCACGCACGCAATGCCAAAGGAGGAGCATATGGCCCGCATGCGTCTAGCCAAACAGAAATTGCGAGGCTATCTTGAAAGTGTTGCCTGGCGGGAACACTTGGATGAAATCGCCCGGGGCGGGGTGGAAAATGTGGGGCCGCTGTTTTCTTTTTTATTGCTTTCTCCTTCCTTGATGCACCGCGCTGCAGTGGCCTTGGGCCATGTAACGGCCCGCCTGGCTGTACAGAAGCCAGAAGTCGCCAGGAATATCATCCGTCGGCTCATGTGGCACCTCAACGAAGAGTCTGGTAACATCGGTTGGGGTATTCCTGAGGCGTTCGGTGAAATCCTTGTGGCAAGTGAGCCATTGGCCAGAGACTTCCACCGTGTGCTTTTTTCCTATGTCATTGACCTTGGCCGGGATGACAACTACTGCGATAACGATATGTTACGTCGATCTTGCTACTGGGCCATAGGCCGACTGGCGCAGGAGCGGCAGCAGCTTTGTCTTGTAGCGCGTCCCTGGCTGCTCAAGGGATTGGAGGATCAGGATATGGTCTGTCGTGGCATGGCGGCCTGGGCACTGAGCCAATTTCCGCCGGATCTTATGGAAGCCCCGGCGCTGCACCGCCTCGCGCAGTCTGGCAATGACGCTGTTTGTCTGCTTTTTGACGGCGACGACGTCTATGAAAAAACAGTTGCTGCAATAGCTGCTTCAGCTCTGTCACGCTAGGACTGGCAGAAAAAGCCCGGATGCAGGTATTTCGTTTACTGGAGTATATAGTTATACCGCCGCATGCAGCAGCAGATTGTCACGGTGGATGACTTCGGGATAATGTGCGTCGCCCAATATGGCGGCCACTTCATGCCGCTTGAGACCCATAATTTTTTTGAGTTCAGCGGCACTGTAGTTGGTCAGACCTACACCAAGAGCCTGACCATCATGCAGCACACGCAGAAGCGCCCCGCGCTGAAAGGCTCCTTCCACGCCGCATACACCACCTGGCAAGAGGCTGCCTCCCTGATTGAGCAAGGCCTTGGCTGCACCGGCATCCACCAGCACTGCTCCTGATGGTTCGGACTGGTAGGCTAGCCAGAACTTGCGGCGTGGTATGGCATGCCGTGCAGGGCGCACCCAAGTACCACCGGTGAAAGGTTCTTCCGTTTTTTGTGCTGCGCTGGTATGAATGAAGGCCCGAAGCAGTACCTGTGGCTCTCGCCCGGGCAGGATGAACGTAGGCACCCCGATCTGTGCTGCCCGACGGGCGGCCAGGAGTTTGGAATACATGCCGCCCGTACCCACAGAAGTTTTGCCCCCGCACAACTGCGCAAGATCCAGTGAAGCCACGTCATCAATACATTCCATGATACGGGCGTCTGCGTGTTTTAGCGGGTCAGCGTCCAGCACACCCGGCGCAGAGGTGAGGTTGATGAAGACATCCGCTCCGGTCAGGTTTACCAGCAGGCTGGCCAGACAGTCATTGTCGCCAAACTTGAGTTCACTGACGGAAACCGTGTCGTTTTCATTTACAATGGGCAGAACGCCCCACTGCAATAATTCTGCAAAGGTATTGCGTGCGTTGAGAAAACGTTGACGTGCACGCAGGTCGTCGCGTGTGAGCAGCACCTGTGCTGTTGGTATACCGTGCTGGCGAAAAACTGTGTCCCATGCGCGCATAAGCTGCCCTTGCCCCACAGCAGCAGCAGCCTGTCGGGCCGCAAGACCAGTGGTCTCCACACTGCGGCCTCCCTTAAGCAGTTCAGCACGGCCTGCAGCCACGGCTCCGGATGAGACAAGCACTATATGGCGCTGGCCACCTTCGCCGGTACGCAGCGCAGCTAGTTGTGCAGCCAGGTCCTCCAGCACGGCGATGTCAAGACCGTAGGAATCAGTCAAGACAGCGCTGCCAACCTTCACAACAATCAATCGTGACTGAGCAAGCGCTGTGGCTCTTTCCCGCTGCCAATCATCTTTGGACATGGGTATATGCTCCACTGACCGTTATTCACGGGTATAGATCACTTCTATGTCAGGAAATTCCTCATCCTCGTCTTCGGGGATAGCTGCTGTGCGTACTGAAGGGGTATGCAGTCCATTGATGTCGCGCACGTGCCACATTTCCTGTACAAGGGGTTCCAGCTGCAGGCTGTCGCGTGCCGAGATGAAAAAAATCTGCCTGTTGTCGGCCATAGCCTTTGCGCGCAGGGCTTCCAACCGTTCAGTGGATACTAGGTCAATCTTATTGATGACTTCAATCTGTGTCCGTTCGGCCAGGTCTGCATCAAACCGGCGCAATTCTTCGTTGATAAGGTCAAATCCTGCCCAGGGATCATCTTCGTCCACATCTTCAATACTCAAGATGTGGACGAGAAAGCGCGTGCGTTCCACATGCTTGAGAAAACGTAGACCCAGGCCCTGTCCCTCATGTGCTCCTTCAATAAGCCCGGGAATGTCGGCAATAACCATGCGGCGGTCCGGATCGACATCGTCAATCATAACACCAAGGTTGGGTGTAAGGGTGGTGAAGGGGTAGGCTGCAATTTTGGGGCGAGCAGCAGACACGCGCGATATAAATGTGGATTTGCCTGCATTGGGCAGGCCAATAAGGCCTACGTCTGCCAGAATTTTCAATTCAAGACGGAGGGTACGCTCTTCACCAGCTTCGCCTGGTTGGGCGAAACGGGGGGCACGCATGGTGGCGGACTTGAAAAATGTATTGCCTTTGCCGCCGCGTCCCCCACGAGCCACTACGACCTCAGTTTCAGGATCGCTGAGGTCGGCAAGCAGTACCTCGCTGTCAGATGTGCCGTTGCCGTCTACACCAAAAACCAGTGTTCCGGTAGGTAAATGCAGTACAAGGTCTTCCCCTTTACGTCCATCGCGCTGGCTGCCTTCTCCAGGACGACCATTCTGCGCCTCATACAATCGTTTGAGACGGAAATCATAGAGTGAGAGCAGCCGTCCGTCTGCCTTAAGGATAACGGAACCTCCGTTTCCTCCGTTCCCGCCGTCAGGGCCGCCACGAGGGACAAATTTTTCGCGTCTGAAGGAGAGGCAGCCGTGTCCGCCTTTTCCGGCGCGCACCTGGATTCTGGCTTCATCCACAAAGCGCATGGGTATCCCCTGTGTACATACAAAAAAGGGAAGAAACCCTTCGGTCTCTTCCCAGGAGAGAAAAAGACGATGCAACCGTTCTTATGCAGTAGCCATATCCACATGCACACGGGTCAATACCCGGCGCTTGCGGATGTATTTTTCAAAGCGAACTACGCCGTCAACCTTGGCAAATAGGGTGTAGTCCCTGCCCATGCCCACATTGAGTCCGGGATAAACAGTAGTGCCGAGCTGACGCACCAAGATATTTCCGGCAACAACATGTTGCCCGCCAAAACGCTTGACTCCGCGACGTTGACCTGCACTGTCGCGGCCGTTACGTGACGAACCGCCTGCTTTTTTGTGTGCCATTGCAGCCTCCCTGAGGCAGAACCCTTACGGGCTTTCGTAAAATCTGTCCACAATTACAGCCAATGAATGCTGCCGGTAGTATCCGCCCTGCAGAGCATTAGCCGTTGATACTTTTGACACGAAGGGTAGTGCAATCTTGACGGTGACCGCGTAACTTACGCGAATCATTGCGACGCCAGCGTTTGAACACTTTGATTTTGGGGCCTCGACCGTGACCCACCACTTCTGCCGTCACGGCGGTCCCGGCAAGATACGGTGTTCCGACCTTGCATTCCGCGCCGCCGAGCATCAGTACCTTATCCAGGGAAATGTCGCTCCCAGCCTCAGCCGCGAGTTTTTCCACAACGAGCTTGGTTCCTTCTTCGACGCGGTACTGTTTTCCGCCGGTTTCAATAATCGCGTACATAACAAACCTCCAAAAGAGAGAATCATTTGCCCCATGGCGCGACAAATGTCAAGCAGGCTTGAGACATTTTCTTTGATGTGCAGTTTTTCTATGGATATCGACGCCCGTGAGGGCGCCGTCTGCACAGCCTGTTGCGCCCCTCTCTTCCTACTGCTATGAATATATCATGTGGAATGCGCCTGAACAGCTTGATCTTGAGATCACCGGACTTGCCCATGATGGCAGGGGGGTTGCCCGTTTGAAGGGAAATGACCCGGTACAGGGTATGGCCATTTTTGTCTCGGGTGGCTTGCCTGGTCAGTTGGTGCGTGTGCGCATGCTGCGTTGCAGAAAGTCCTTTTGGGAGGGTGAGGCTGTAGCCATATTGCGTCCGGCGGCTGAAGATGTCCCTCCCATTTGCCCGCATTATCTCCAATGCGGGGGCTGTTCGCTGCAAACAATGCCCTACAGCCGCCAACTGCACTGGAAACGCGTGCTGGCTGTGGATGCGCTTTCTCGCATTGGTGGCTTTGATAGAGGACGGTTGGAAAGTCTCCTGGATGCTGTCGTCCCCTCCCCGGCCGTGACCTGCTACCGCAATAAGATGGAATTTGCTTTTGCCGGCGGGGCCGATACGCCTATGAGGTTGGGGTTGCGCCGGCGCAACGGTCGGGATGTGTTTGCCGTACCTGGTTGCGTGCTCATGCCGTCGGTGGCACAGGATATGGTGGCTAAGGCATGTCAGCTCGCGGCAGAAAGTGGTTTTGCAGCGTATGTACCACCTTCGACACGTTATGAAAGGGGCGATAACGCCCGATCCAGGAAAAGTCGTGCCAGAAATCCTTCTGGCTTCTGGCGTTTTTTCATTCTCCGCCGTGGCCTTGCGGGAGATAGACGCAGGCTGCGCTGGTGGGCGCTGTGTCTGACCAGCCCGGCTTCTGACAGACAGCGCATGTTCCTCCGTGCTATGGGGCAGGCACTGTTGGCCGCATTTCCATTGCTTGCCGGCTTTATTCATGAAGAGCGTGGCGCACAGGACGGCCTTGCCCAGGGAGAACGACGTTCTCTGGTACTCGGCCCCGATGGTGACGACAATGAGCATGCGGCCCGAATGGTGCTGCCGCTTTCTGGACGGTTGTTTTCCCTGGATGTGGCTTCGTTTTTCCAGGTAAACACAGGGGCTGCACAACGTCTTGCCCGCACTGTGACGAGCATGCTTTCCCCCATGAAGGACGATGTTCGCCCTGCAGCCCTGTTGGACCTTTACTGTGGCGTGGGGGCTCCAGGTCTGCTGGTGAGCCCCGCCTATAAGACAGTGCTCGGGCTGGAACTTGACGCACGCGCAGTGCAGTTTGCGCGCGACAATGCCTCCGCACAAACATTGCAGCATTGCCGTTATGCGGCTTGTGATGTTGCTGCACAACTGGCTGAACTTGCAAAGGTGACAAGTATGGCATCCCATGTACCGTTATGGCCTGCCATGCAACTGCCCTGCCGTGTGGACGTGCTGCTCGATCCGCCCAGATCTGGTCTTGCTCCGCAGGTCCTGGCTGCCGTGCAGCGTCTTGCCCCAGAGCGTATTCTTTATATATCCTGTAATCCTTCCACCCTGGCCCGCGACGGCAAATTGTTATCAGAAACGCATACCCTGGTGCAGTTGGCTGCCGTGGATCTTTTTCCGCATACGCCGCATCTGGAATGCGTAAGTCTTTGGCAGTCCCGTTGATCTACCCTTGGCAAACGTAGCAGAAATACTCTTTCCGGCGCTGTTTTCCCGGGCAATCCATTGACGCGTTGTTATGCCTGTGATAAAAAAATAACGTTATTGGAGGACAGACCGGATTTGCGCGGAGGCCTTGTGTCACTGAAGGATTTTTTACGGCAGCAGCAGTCTGGTCTGGAGGCCATGTCCAATGTCGGGGTCATCGGCTTGCATCTTGTCAGTGGCCCAGTGGTAGGATTTGCCATTGGTTATGGCCTTGATGCCTGGCTTGGCACAGCGCCGTGGGGCAAACTTGTTTTTTTGTTCATTGGCATTGGTGCCGGTTTTCTTAATGTGTACCGGGATACCCAGGCATTATTACGAAGAATGGCAGCGCAGGATGCCCGGGCAAAAGCCTCTTTTGTGAAAGACAAGGAGATTCAGGAACGTCAGGAGTCAGAGGCACAGAACATGGCAGGAAAGTATGATACACGGCCTTGACGCCTGGCTCTGGAAACAGGGCATACACCACCCCGCCATCAGAGTTGTATTGCGTAATGAAATTTTATTTGCTGCTGTGTTTCTTCTGACGGGTGCCTTGCTGTATGCAATTACGGCGTGGGTGTTCTGGTTTGGCGTAGGCGTGAGCTTCATGGTCTGGACATTCTGGGGACTGGCGCGTTTTTTTTTGCGTCATAGTCTGGGGATCTACAGCTCGGCTTTTCTACGCATTGTTATAGTGCGTTGGCTTGTCAGATTTGTGATAATGGGTGCGCTTCTATATGTGGCACTGGCCATATGCAAGGCACCGGTGTTTGCCATTGCGGGGGGGCTTTTGGCTGGTGGGATGTGTGCTTTATTAAGCTATTCATATAGCACGCACGGTTCCCGACCTTAATTAAGACCCCTTGAGCTGGTTACTCTAAAGGCCAGCATAACATATTAGGGAATGGTCTTCGGGCCGTATAACAACGGTACATTTTAGCACATCTTTTTCAGGAGGCATGGCACATGGCAGGTGGTTTGCCGCATCCGGTATTGCTCTCCACTTTTCTGGACATGGATACCGTTACTATCGCCGGTCAGACGGTGGAATTCAAACACGTCTTTTACTCCTGGGTGTGTATGGCCATTCTGTTCTCCGTGGCTTTTATTTTACGGCGTCGTCTGACGGTGGTGCCCGGAGGGTTGCAAAATTTCTTCGAAGCCCTCATTGACGCCATAGAGCAGTTTGTCGTTACCACCATGGGAGAAGTCGGTCGAAAATATGTCGCACTGCTGGCGGGTATTTTCATTTATATTTTTGGCATGAACCTCATGGGGCTTATTCCCGGTTTTGATGCCCCTACGGCAAATCTGAATACTACTGTCTGCATGGCGCTCTTTGTTTTTGTGCTTTACAATATTGTGGGCATGGTCCGCTGGAAGTTCCATTATGTGAACCAGTTTACCGGCCCCTCTAAGGCACTTATTCCCTTGATGTTCCCATTGGAAATTGTATCTCATCTAGCGCGGCCCCTTTCTCTTTCTCTCCGTCTTTTCGGCAACATCCGTGGTGAAGAAATAGTTATGATTCTTTTCTTCATTATGGCGCCGCTCCTAGGAACACTGCCAATTTATGCCCTTTTCCTTTTGGGCAAGACTATGCAGGCATTTGTTTTCTTCATGCTTACTATGTTCTACCTCAAGAGTGCTATTGAGGGACCAGAACACTAACAGCTTACTGCGGGGGAATGGTCGTTTTGCGACCCAACAATATAACTGTTTAAGGAGTGTTACATGCGTAAACTTCTGATGATCGCCCTGAATACAGTGGCGCTGCTGGGTATGGCCAGCATGGCTTTTGCAGCCAACCAGCTTGATGCCGGAGCACTGGGCTTCACATGTCTGGCTGCTGCCTTGGGTATTGGTATCGCTGCTTGCGGTTGCGGTGTAGGCATGGGCTTGGGTTTGAAAGGTGCCTGCGAAGGCGTTGCCCGCAATCCTGAAGTGAGCGGTAAAATTACGGGTACCATGATCCTGGCTTTTGCATTCATTGAATCGCTGGCCATTTATGCTCTGGTTATCAGCTTTATTCTGCTTTATGCCAACCCATATGCGTAGTTGTCGGCTGGATAGGTAAAAAAAACGGCCTGTAAAGGCCGTTTTTTTTTGAGGCTGTGGGTATATCCCATTGTGTAGCCAGGAGCATTGTGCAGCTTTTTCTATTACAATGCTCCTGCACTGCCGGCTTGCACATTCCAGAACTTGTAGTATATACTTTTTTTCACACGGCATATTTACGAAGGGAATACCATGATCACTCCACCCAAAAGCAGCCATATCCCGCGCGCCACCATACAACGGTTAGCTACTTATGTTCAGGTGCTGGAAAATTTTGTCCGGGATAATGTGGAGGTCATTTCATCCAATCCCCTTGCCGAAGCCTGTGGGGTAAACGGTTCCCAGGTAAGAAAGGATTTGGCCTATCTTGGTGAGTTTGGCATACGAGGTGTCGGCTACCAAGTCAAATCGCTTATTGCAGCCATCACTTCATCTCTGGGGGTGGACCGTGAGTGGCGCATGGCGCTCATTGGTGTTGGAAACCTGGGCAAGGCACTATTAAATCATGGGGAGTTTCGAGCACGAGGGTTCAATATAGTTGCTATTTTTGATTGTGACCCCTTTAAAATAGGTGAAATAGTTCACGGTCTTGAGGTGCACTGTACGCGAGATTTGAAAGACATTGTGTCTGAACAGGGTATAGAAATCGGCATAATCACCACTCCGCCGGAGCGTGCGCAACGGGCTGCACAACACCTTATGGACGCAGGCATTACTTCAATACTCAACTATGCGCCAGCGCGAATTAAAGTGCCAGAACGTATCCACGTTGAGTATGTAGATTTTTTTCACTATCTCTATTCTTTGGCCTTTAATCACCAACAGCCGCGTTGAGTCCTTGTGTGCCTTCTGTTGTGCAATCATGGATACACGGCTTTCACGATGCACTTGCTTTCCTGACCTGCATTGTATTACCGAGAAAAAACAGTACAGCTAAAGAGTTAGCTGCCTCTACGCCGTTTTTTGCTCCAGTTGGTCTCGTGGTCGGCCTTGTGTCGACATTGACGGCTTGGCTTGGGTGTACATTTTGGGGGTATGCCCTATCAGGCTCTGTTTTATATATGCTGACTGCTTGGCTTTGGCTGGCTGTGAATATCTCGATAACGCGAGGGCTCCATTGGGACGGAGTGGCTGATCTGGGTGATGCAGCAGGAAGCGGAGCAAGGGGTGAACGCTTCCGACAAATCCTCAAAGACAGTCGTATGGGTGCCTTTGGTGCAGTGCATTTGATGCTGGCGTACAGCGGGCAGTGGATAGCCCTCGCGGGGCATATTGCTAAAGACCACTGGCTGTTGCTTCTGCTGGCTCCGGCATGGGCCCGTGCAGCAGCCGTATGGCTGGCGGCATGGACGTCGCCAAGTCCAAATGCAGCATTGGGCTCTCTTTTCTGTGCAGGCGTCGGACAACGCCTTGGGTGTATGTATCAGCTGCTGGGGATTCTTATCCTAACACTGCTTGCCTGGTCCGGGAACTGTGCATTCTGGCAGCTGATCACAACAGGTACTCTTCAAATACTGCTGCTGCGTTATCTGCGCGCTCTGACAATCCGAGGAGGTGGACTCTCTGGAGATTTCCTTGGAGCTTGTATAGAATGGAGTCAGCTCTGTTTCTTGTTATGCACACTATGAGCAGTGCATTGGATCGGCAGCGGAAATGTCTTTTCCCAAGCGGTTATGTGCTCCGTATATGAACCTTAAGCCCAGGAAAGAATACTATGGACTTCAAAGCACTTGTTACATCAGCTCGAAGCTGTCGACGTTTTTACGAAGAACAACCTTTGAGTTTCAATGATCTGGAGTGGCTTGTGGATTGTGCACGTCTTGCCCCTTCGGCGAGAAACGCGCAAGTCTTGCGGTATGTTCTGGTTGGACCGGGCCAAACGTGCCAAGAGCTTTTTTCAATAACGCGTTGGGCCGCTGCATTAAAAGACTGGGGAGGTCCTGTTCCGGGCGAACGGCCTACAGGTTTTATTGCCATAATGGTGCCACAGGAAGGCGGTGAATTGGTTTCCTATGATGTGGGCATAGCCGGTCAAACTATTCAACTGGCCGCAACAAGCCGTGGGTGGGGATGTTGTTTCATCTATGCTGTTGAACGCCAGAAGGCTTCTGCGCTACTGCAGGTGCCAGACAGTATGAAAATTGCAGTTGTACTAGGGCTGGGTGTAGCCAAGGAAGAACGCACTGTTGCTGCACTGCCTGCCGATGGCAGTACGGCTTACTGGCGTGATGCTCAAGGGGTACATTATGTGCCAAAAAGGTCTTTGAGCGAACTTATTCTTGCCCGTTATTGAATCTGAAAACTGCCTGCATGAAGGCATGATTGCAACAGTGGTTACTGGCCTCTGCGTGTGATGAGTAAACCATTTTCGTAAGGTCTGGGATACTTTTTGTCGAGCCAGTTGGAAAATGCTGTTTCTTCTATAACCACAGATACAGGGTTCCACAAATAAAGAGCGGAAGCCTAACCTCCCGCTCTTTATAATAAAAATTGCAATGTGATAGACTACACACAGCCGGTGGGTTTGGGCAGGCCAGCCATTTTGCAGGCTCCCTTGCCGGGGCCGGAGGGGAAGAGTTCGTACACTTCTTTCAATTTGTAGCCGGTATTCTTGGACAGAATACGAACCATAGGGGCAATGCCATTTTTCTTGTAGTAGTCCTGCAGGAAGTCAAGAATTTTCTGATGGTCAGGGGTAATCTCGGAAATGCCTTCGGATTCCTTCACATATTCCATCCATTCGGGGCACCAGTCGTCATAACGCAGCAAGAAACCGTCTTCATCAACCTCAAAGCTTTTTCCCTTATAGGTGATCTCAGCCATGCGTAGTCCTCCTTGGACATTTCTCAATTCGCCGGGACAAGGACGTCCTGGCGCTCTGCAACCGAACTTATCCGGCAGAATTCCTTCGATAAGTGCGTAAACAAAACGCATTAACACCGGTTAAAAACATAACGCAAATATTTTTTGATGGCAAGCCCCATTCAGTTTTCATGTGCCCTATGAGCATGGAGGCTGATTTCTTTGGTATGGTCTAAGCGCAGTGCTAGTGCTGCCAGTAGAGTACCCTGCAAATCCCATTGAGCGCTTGACGTAGCCCCTCTTCTGCCTGAGTGGTTTCTAACGAGCGGATACGGATATGCAGATTGCGCATGTCATTGGGTTTAGCAACAGTAAGGATAGAAAGAATGCGTCCGCCATTGGCGCGTAACGCATCAAAAACAGGGCGTGCCGTGCCGGGCTGATCCGGAAGCTCTACCGCAAAAAGAATTCCGCCCAGGCGAACTCCCGTGATATCAACCAGGGCAGCGAAAACATCATGGTCGGAAATGATGCCCACCAGTTTGCCATTGTCGTCCACAACTGGCAGGCCACCGATGGCTTTTTCCTGCATGATAAGGGCGACATTTTCTATGGGATCGCCCGGTTTGACGGTAATGGGCTTGGGCGTCATAATATTCTTGGCTTTTAGCTCGGCCAAGAGATAGTGCATTTCGTACATATCAAGCGTTGTAGCCTTGGAGGGCGAGGCGTCACGGACATCACGGTCAGAGATAATGCCAATCACCTGTCTCTGCTCATCTATAACAGGGACGCGTCGTATGTGATGATCCTTCATTAGCTTGCCCACTTTGAGCAGCGAAGTTTCCGGGCTTACGCTGATAACATCAGTAGTCATCCAGTCTTGTACGGGCATGCCTTTCCTCCGGGGAGATGCGTTGGAAATATAAACCTGATCTAAGCATACAATGTACGTTTATGATGAAAGTATACACCAAGGAAGTGATACTGCACAAGCCCGCTATATAGGGGTACAGCGTCGGTAACGCATGGGGTGTTATTATGGATGTCTATTTGGATTGTGCGGGTGGCGTCAGTGGTCATGCTTTGTTGGCCGCATTGGCCGATCTCGGTGTTGCCTTCCAGGAAGTTGAAGAAGCCCTGAGAAAAGCAGGCTTGCCTTGTCATTGTGTTTTCATGCCGGCAGTTGAGGGTATGGGAACAGGACATCGGGTCGATGTGATTTTGGAAAGTCGTGAGCACCTCCCGCGCCGTCCGTCAGAAATAGCTGCCATATTTTCGGTTCTGTCCATTTCTCAAGCGACACGTACATGCGCTGTTGCTGTACTTGATACCTTGGTGGGGGCTACGGCCCGTGCATTCGGCATTGCCAGCGAGGATGTGTGTTTTTCTTCTGAGGAAGCAATGCTGACCATGATTGTTCCTGCCGTTTGTTACGGCTTGGAGCAACTGGGCGTAACGCATTGTATTGCTTCATCTCTCCCCTGGCCTAAGACAACAGCTGAAGAGTATGCCAGTGCACAGACTTCACCGGTAACGGCGCGCCTTTTATTGGGTAAACCCGTTTTTTCCACGGCTGGAGCAGATGTTTGCGTTACCCCTCTTGGAGTTGCTTTTCTGGATGCCCTGGTAGACGAGTTCGTGCCGGCCCCCAATGGCGTGCTGCAGGCATTGGGCACTGGCTACGGCATGGCCACGTCTCCCTGCTGCCTGCGCGTCTGGCATATTCGTCCAACCAAGGGTACAATAGACCACACTCGTGGCGGGCGCGAACCCGTGATGCAGCTGGAGACGCATGTTGATCATCTGAATGGGGAGGACCTGGGTCTGGCCCTGACGGAGCTTATGGCCATGCCAGAAGTGCTGGACGTACTTTGGCTGCCTGGCGTGGGCAAGAAGAATCGTCCTGCGGGGCTCTTGCGGGTGTTATGTTTTCCTGAATACCAGGACAGTGTGGCCGGAGCCATGCTGCGCCATACGCACACGCTGGGATTGCGTATGCAAATTCTGGAACGCTTGGTCCTTCCTCGTACGGCAGCACATATGAGCTTGGCGGGAGAAAATCTTGCAGCGAAACGCTATACCGTTGAGGGGCATGAGTATGTGCGGCCAGAAGCAGATTCTTTAGCAGAAACCGCTCGACGTCTCGGCGTGGGTGTGCCTGCCCTGCGTAATACCCTGTATAGCAGAGAGTATGCAGGGGATACACAGAACCATGACAAGAAGAGGGTGGCCGCTACTCCCCGTGAGCTGAAGAACGGCGGCCACCAGTGTGGATGATTAGATATCCAAAGCCTGTTTAAGGTCTGCAATAATGTCATCAATATGTTCGATGCCCACAGACAGGCGCACGGTATTGGGCTGGATGCCGCTTGCCGCCAATTCTTCCGCGTTAAGCTGGGCATGTGTGGTTGAGGCCGGATGGATGGCCAGGGACTTCACGTCCGCAACATTGGCCAGCAGAGAAAAAACACGCAGTCTGTCGATGGTAGCCCGTGCCTGCGCGGCACCTCCTTTGACCTCAAAGGTGAAGATACTGCCCGCCCCTTTGGGGAAATATCGTAAATATAAATCATGGCCCGGGCTGCCGGGCAGACTTGGATGATTGACGCGTTCCACCTTGGGATGCTCTTTGAGGAAATCCACTACGGCCAGGGCATTTTGCACATGGCGTTCCACGCGCAGGGAAAGGGTTTCCAGACCCTGGAGTAGCAGGAAGACATTGAGCGGCGCGATGGTGGCTCCCATATCACGCAGCAGGATGGCACGGGCGCGTATGGCAAAGGCCGCCGTGCCAGCTGCGTCCACGAAGCTCAATCCGTGATAGCTGGGGTCTGGTTCGGTTAGCTTTGGGTATTTGCCGGAAGCCTTCCAATCAAACTTTCCTCCGTCTACAATGACGCCACCCATGGCGGTGCCATGCCCGCCCATAAATTTTGTGGCAGAGTGTACCACGATATCCGCGCCATGTTCGATGGGGCGCAGTAGCCAGGGTGTGGCGAAGGTGTTGTCCACCATCAGGGGTATGCCATGGCTGTGGGCCAGTTCGGCCAACCTACTGATATCTACGGGATTGCTGTGGGGATTGCCCAGACTCTCCACGAAGATGGCACGCGTATGTGGAGTTATTGCCCGTTCGTAAGCGTTGATATCTTCTGGTTCCACAAAGGTGGTTGTGACCCCCCAAGTCGGCAGTGTATGCGTCAGGAGATTATACGTGCCACCATAGAGTGTTTTTTCAGCTACGATGTGGTCTCCCATACCGGTCAGGTTCAGCAGAGCATAGGTTATCGCTGCTGCACCGCTGGCTGTGGCCAGAGCGGCTACACCACCTTCCAGCGCTGCCACGCGCTGCTCAAAAATCTCCTGCGTGGGATTGGTGAGGCGGCTGTAGATATTGCCGGCATCGTGAAGATTGAAACGTGCCTCCGCATGGTCGCAGTTGTCAAACACATAGGATGTGGTCTGATAGATGGGCACGGCACGGGCACCGGTAGCTGGGTCAGGCTGTTCCTGGCCTGCATGTACCTGCAATGTCTCAAAATGCGGTTTGTTACTCATGAGACACCCCTTTTTTTGTATTTGTCACAGGCATGATTGTATTCTTCTGCCAATAGCATGCGCATTCGTCCAGCAATGTTAATGCATACCCTGCCATTGGTAGCCAGCCTCTTCTACGGCCTGACGGAAGATAGCCTCCGGTATGTCATTTGCTAGTTCCACCACTGCCTCGCCACGTTCATGGCTTGGTGCGGCAGACAGAACCCCCTTAAGGGCTTCCAATGATGTTTTTACCCGACCTTCGCAATGAGGGCACATCATGCCCGCAATACATAGAGTCACGCGTCGAACGGGCTGGGGGGCTTTGCTCGTCGTATCTATGTTGATGGTAAGTGGCACAGGAGCGTTAGCCTTGTCGTGGCGGGCGTCGTGCGGGTTGAACAGGTTGAGGCGCAGGGCGTTGGATACCACGCAGAAGCTGGATAGGCTCATGGCCGCAGCCCCAAATACGGGGTTCAGCGTCCAGCCGAGGAATGGCTGTAATACACCTGCCGCCAGTGGAATACCCAGCACATTGTAAAAGAATGCCCAGAAGAGGTTTTGTCGAATATTGGTCAAGGTGGCCCTACCCAGACGAATGGCAGCAGGCACATCGGCAAGCTGATTGTTGACCAGTACGACGCTGGCAGCATCAATGGCCACGTCTGCACCGGCACCAATGGCGATGCCCGTATCAGCCCGTGTGAGGGCTGGAGCGTCGTTAATGCCGTCGCCTACCATGGCTGTGGAGCCCATTTTGCTGAGGTCCCTGATAACTTGCTCTTTGCCGTCGGGCAATACATCAGCCACCAGGGCATCCACGCCTGCCTGCCTGCCCACGGCACGGGCAGTTCGTTTATTATCGCCTGTGAGCATGACCACGCGGATACCCATGCTTTGTAATTGTCGCACGGCTTTCGGGCTGTCAGGCTTGAGGGTATCCGCTACGGCGATACAGCCCAATACCACACCATCATTACTGAAATAGAGCGGTGTCTTGCCTTCTGCCGCCAGAGTTTCGGCATGCGCGGCTAGAATTGTCGGTACTGGGGCCTGCGCATCCATGAAGGCACGGTTGCCTCCAACAAGCTGCTTTCCGCCTGCGGTGGCGGTAAGACCGTTTCCGGGAACAACACAGAAATTTTCCACAGGAGTTGGGGCCAGTCCACGATTTCGCGCCGCTGTAACCACAGCATGGGCCAGTGGATGTTCACTTTTGCTCTCAAGCGACAGGGCGCATGCCAGCAGAGTGTCGGGAAGGATTCCTTCCACCGGCACGATATCCGTGACTACAGGAGTTCCGGTGGTCAGTGTGCCGGTTTTGTCCAGAGCAACGATGCGCGTTCTGCCAGTTTGTTCCAGCGCTGCAGCCGTTTTGAACAAGATGCCGTGGCGTGCCCCTACGCCGTTGCCCACCATGATGGCTACGGGTGTGGCCAGACCAAGGGCACAGGGACAACTGATCACCAGAACTGCAATGCCTCGTGCCAGGGCGAAGCCTGTACTCTCTCCGGCCAGCAGCCAACCGACAATGGTCAGAACAGCGATGCCGATGACCACGGGTACGAAGATTCCCGAAACGCGATCCGCCAGTTTGGCTATAGGGGCCTTGGTGGCCGCTGCATCGCTAACCATGCGAATGATCTGTGCCAAGGTTGTATCCTCACCCACGCGGGTTGCCCGGCAACGCAAAAAGCCAGAAAGATTGACTGTGGCGGCGGCCACACGGTCGCCAGGTTCTTTGTCTATAGGCAGGCTCTCGCCGGTGAGCGCAGCTTCATTGACAGCACTTGTGCCATCAAGCACCTCTCCGTCAACGGGGATATTTGCACCGGGGCGTACTACAAATACATCTCCCACGCGCACATCAGCCACAGGTATTTCTGTTTCTGTGTTGTCGCGCAGTACGGTGGCTGTCTGGGGGGCCAGCTGCATAAGGCTTTTTAGGGCAGAGGTGGTTTTACCCTTGCTGTGGGCCTCCAGCATTTTCCCCACAGTGATGAGGGTAAGAATCATGGCAGCAGTTTCAAAGTATAGTCCCTTCATGCCAGCCAGCACAGCGGTACTGTTGCTATCCACCTGTGCGCGCGTCATGGTGAAGAGTACCCATGTGCTCCATCCGAAAGAGGCTGCGGCTCCTAGCGCCACCAGGGTGTCCATATTGGGCGCACCGTGCATGAGGCCGCGAAATCCGGTAATAAAGAATTTCTGATTGATGACCATGACGGCAGCGGTGAGCAGCAATTGTGCAAGGCCCATGGCTGTATGGTTGTCGTCAAAAAAAATAGGCAGGGGCCAGTTCCACAACATATGTCCCATGCTCATATAGAGCAGGGGGGCTAGCAGAAATAACGACCAGATGAGGCGTAGGCGCAGGCGCGGCGTTTCCCTGTCCACCAACGGATCAATAGTATTGGTTGGGGCGGATTGAGAAGACGATACTGCTTCCGCTGGACGGGCACCGTACCCGGCGGTTTCTACGGCTTTGACTATGGCATCGGATGTGGCGTCTCCTTCCACGCCCATGCTGTTAGTGAGCAGACTCACCGCACAGGATGTGATGCCCGGTACGGCGAGGACGGCTTTTTCCACTCGCGCGGAACAGGCGGCACAGCTCATGCCGGTGATGGTGAATGTTCGCATGACGTTCTCCCGAAGGATTGCTATAGGCGGTTACAGGGAATCTACAACGGTGATATGGCTGCGTATCATGCCCATCCAGCAGCTAAAGGCAAAAAAGCCGATTTTTGTGGGCGTGAAAGTTATTGTGTTTGCCCCCGGGACGAGCTGCTGTGATATACCTAGTTCCGGGGAGAGAATTGCATTATTGCAGCCGATGAGTTTTTCCTCTGGTACTACTAATGTCCAAGTGACAGGTAGATCCCGTTACAACACGATGGGTTCATAGGCATCGTACTCGGCGCTGGACAGCACTGTAAACGTACTAATTACATAGTAAATTACTATATTTTATAGTGCGCTCAAACAAAAATTATAGCAAGGGAAATTAGTTATAGATATTTTAGTATGTTATATGTAGATGACTACGTTTGGTCGCAGTGGTTTGACTGATTCCTTTCTAAAAATAGGTGACCACAATAAAACAAGGTATCCACGAACTCCCCAGACAATCTGAAGGGAGTGCGTGGACACTAATGGAGCAAATTGTTCAAAGTGTAGCGGCCTTTTCTATCCCTGACATTTTTTCTTGAGGGCTTCAGCCACAGTGACGCCCAGTGTATGGCAAGCCTTGAGTGTATCACCATTGGGACGCCAGATACATTTTACAGGTTCAGCAGGGAGCTCCATATTCATAGACGCCAGCCATTCCTGCAGCTGCTTGGGTGCTTCACCAGACCAGCCGTAGGAACCAAAGGCACCGCCAATACGGTTGAGCGGCCGCAGGCCTTTCATGTAGGTAAGCTGGGCAGCCATGAGCGGCAAAATGGTATTGTTGTGTGTGGGAGAGCCGGCAAGCACGGCACCGCAGTCGGCTAGTTCGGTCATGACAGCGCTGTGGTGGTTGCTCTTTACCGACATGAGACGAGTGGGGACGCCGCTTTCTTCCAAACCGCTGCACACGGCGTATGCCATGGCTTCAGTAGAGTGCCACATTGTGTCGTAAACGATGAGGGCTCGTTGTTGTGGCTTTTGTTCGGCCATGGTTCGGTAACGTGCAATGATGTCGGCCACGGCCTTTGTACCACGATGGATGAGACCGTGATCCGGGGCGACCATGTCGATATCAAGTTTTTCCACCACGGGCAGGGCTTTGAGTACCATGGGAGAATAGGGCAGCACTATATTATAGAAATATTCTTTGACGCGGTGGTCATATTCGCCATCGTCAGTATATTCGTCGCGGAAGCGCACGGTGCTTGCGATGTTCTGACCAAAAATGTCGTTGCTGATGAGCAGTTTTTCTTCTGGAATGTAGGAGACCATGCTGTCGGGCCAGTGCAGCATGCGCGTTTCCTGAAAGACGATATTGCGCTTGCCAATGCTGATGCTGTCACCACTTTTCACTGCCTGTACGGGCCAATCCTTCATGTCAGGGAAGTATCCAGCCATGGATTTGAGACCGGTCTGCGACACGAAAATTTTTTCTGGCTTGCAGCGTTCCACAAGCGTTTTCAACGCGCCTGCATGATCCAGCTCCATATGGTTACAAACGATATAATCAATCTTTTCAGGTGGAAGCACCTTGGCCATACGGCACAGCAGCGTTCCTTCGCAGCCCGAGTACACAGTGTCCATGAGGACATTCTTTTCGTCTTTAATTAAATAGGCATTGTATGTGGAACCGTCGGGTGAGCGGGAGTAGCCGTGGAAGTCCCTATGGTCGTAGTCAACATAGCCTATCCAGTAAATATCCTTTTTAATTTCTACAGGTTGCATCTTATCTCCGCACGATTGGGGTTTCCTTTGGGATGACAAAGCTTGACGGGAAGCATGCCCGTCGGGCCGCGTTCAGGACAATAAAGGGCTAAAAAGGTAAAACCCCGCCTTACCGGTAGGCAAGGCAGGGTAACTGACGTTAAAAATTAGGCGGGGCTGAACTGATCTTTTCCTACGCCGCAGACAGGACAGGTCCAGTCATCGGGCAGATCTTCAAAAGCAACATTGTCATTTTCGGCGGGATCATATTCATAGCCGCACACACTGCAGACATACTTTTTCATGGGAGCCTCCTCGTAATGTGCCATAATATATTGTTAAACTGGATGGACAGAGTCTAATTTTCAGCCTTCCAATGGCCATGCAAATTGCAGAACTCCCGGGCTGTGACCTTACTTGCATCAATGGCAAATAAAGCTTCAGGAGCATCCCCAGGTTTGAGAAATTTAGTATAACTGCGACCGTCGGCAACGAGTTCAATCCACTCAATCCAGTGTTTATCTTCCATGGGGTGCGGTACGCTGCCTACAGAAACTTTATAGCCGCTATCTGTTTTTTCGATGACGGGTATGTGTTTTTCCTTCGCGCCATCAGTGGAGCCTTCAACCATCAGTTTCATGGCTTCGCCACAGCAGAAAATATCTGCTCCGCCGCCGTGCAGCACTTCCACAATGTTGCCACAATGGACGCATTTGTATACTTCAAGCTGTTTGGGCATACTTTTCCTCGTTTGCTTGCTGTTGTGGGAGGCCGGAAAGAATAACGTCGCTCGCTTTCTATCCTTGTTTTTGTATTTTGTAGAAAAAACGATTAGAAGTAAAGAGTTTTTGAAGGTGGTCTGTTATTGCCGTATGTCAGTTTTTCCCATGCCATGAAGGGGGGTTGTCTTGCGTCGTGCGCCAAGCACATTGGGCAACGAGGCGCGCAAATTGCCTGTAACCAGAAAGCCGCTGGGATGCAGGCCGCCCACTTCGCGGGTCAATGCCGTGGAGCGCACAAGCAGCCCAGCCTGTCCTCCACCTTCTACATACATAACGGTGCGTATGTTCAATGGCAGCAGTAGCAGATGCTGCGCAAAGGTATAGGCATCCACGGGACGACGGCAGTGTAGAAAAAGTATTTGTCCCTCGTTATCCTCGGCAACGGCAGAGATGGAGTAGAGTGGCCCCCCTGGCGACCAGAGAATGCGGCGGTCAGAACTGACCATGCGATAGTTCTGTATGACCATATGATATTTGTCGAGCAGTGCTCGCCATTGCGGGTCATCTCTTTCAAGAATATGTGCCTGTGGCAACATGGGGTCCTGAGGGCCGGCCACAAAAAAAGCACCGAAGCGTTGCACTAGGCGTCCATTGTTAATATGTTTTCCTTGGCGCATGTAGCCCGTACTCGTGGAGCCGTCAGGCAGATACATGCTGGCATTGATGGCTGCCGTCAGGTTCTGCTCTTCGCCCCATTGGCGTAAGGTGCGGGTGGCACCGCCAAGTTCTGATCGGGCACAGAGTACAAAGTCAAATTGGTTTGGATCAATGCGCAGGACGGTCAGCTGCGCACGATTCTTAGCAAGCGTGAATTCCCCGAAGTGCAGCCCCGGCTCCAGCTCTTGCCATATGGTCCGTCTTTCGTCATTCCTACCGTGTTGGCCGGAGGTATGCTGCGAGTCGGCAGACCCATGTGTGGCAGTGTTGCTGATGGAGTCAATCTCTTCATCTTCTGTTACGGTTGTAACTTCCGGTACAGCATCTGACAGTATTACGGCCTCATCTTGCGTGGCACCGGCCATTGTGCAAAAGATACACAAAACAAGAGCTGTTAGCCACGAGGCTGATGTTAAGATCAACATACTGTGGTGCTCACCGTAATATGGACGGGGCAGTGTGGAAGATGTGTGATTGAAGACGTTCATGGCGTAGGTGGTAGATACATCCTCTAGGTGTTATGCATTACGACCGGAATCGACATTTGGCAAGCATGGATATGTAGTTCGTCCTGTTGACGTGGTCTGGGTTCTCGATAAAATGCGTTATGATCGTGCGCCGCACATCGCGTATCGCACATCCTGTTTCAAGGAGAGAGTGCCATGCATATCGGTAAGCTCATTGAAGCGACGCATGCCCCATTCTGTTCGCTTGAATTTTTTCCCCCAGCCGATGGGGCACAGTTGCCGGATTTTTATGCAACTGTAGAGCGGCTGCGTAGCCTTAATCCTCTTTTTGTTTCCGTTACCTATGGCGCTGGCGGCAGGCGGCAGCAAAACACTCTGGATGTTACAAAGGAACTTGTACGTCGTGGACTGACCACCATGGCACATCTGACATGTGTTGGGGCACAGCCGCAGTCCATCGCTGATTTTTTGGAGGAGCTGGGCATGGCTGGCGTGGATAATGTGCTGGCTCTGCGTGGCGATCCCCCTGCAGACCGTTCGTGGCATTGGGAAGATGCGTATTTTCAGCATGCGGCCGACCTGGTACGTTTTGTGCGTAAGCATCAGCCGAATATGGGCATTGGCGTGGCGGCCTATCCCGCACCGCATCCTGAATCGACCACGTTTGCGGAGGATCGCCGATATACGGCGGAAAAATTGCGAGCAGGTGCGGATTTTGCTGTATCACAGCTGTTTTTTGATGCGCGTGAATATGTGGAACTGGTGGCGCAACTGCGTGCGCAGGGTATAACCACCCCAGTCATTCCCGGTATTTTGCCTGTGCAAAGTTTTGATTCCCTTCGTCGGATGCTTTCGCTCTGCGGGGCCAATATCCCCGGCAAGCTCTATCTTGCCTTAGAAAAGGCGCATGAAGATGGTGGCCCGGAGGCTGTGCGAGCGGCGGGCATTGACTATGCTGTGACGTTGATACGTCGCTTGCTGGATAGCGGTGCACCGGGCGTGCATCTGTATACCCTGAATAGGGCAGAGATGTGTTTGCGACTGATGGATGCCGTGGGGAAGATGTAGCGTCGTGACGGTGAGGGCGATGGGCAGGAAAAATCTTGCACAGATGTCACGGAGAGTCTAAAGCTTTTTACATATGTGCCGAAAAGAGGGCAAGGACGGGAACCTCCATGGCAGACGCGACAATGGCACGCATGCGCATCATGCTACAAGGCTACGAGCAACAGCTGCTGGCGGCCCGTCGTCTCGCACGTTTCAGAGTAAACCGCAGGCTTGCCGCAGGGGAGGATCCCAACGATCCTGATCCGTCCGTAAACCGGCGTGCCATGGTGGAAAAGGTGGCGCGTGAGCTGTACGAGACCTTGATCTACACTGGCAGTGATAATCCTGTGGTGGAAGATATTCGTAAGGAATTGGGCAAGGAAGTGGGGCAGGAAGTGCAGTTCACCTATCCGCCAGGCGGAAGGCTGCGTATTGTTGGGCAGGGGCCGGATGGATTGGAGGCCTTGCCAGCAGATAAACTGCGTGCCTCACGTAATGCCTTGTGGCGCATTACGCGACAGAAAATCAGTGAAAGCATGCTCGATACGCCGTCTGTTTAAGACGGTGTGCCTGAGTGGAGACGTGTATGGAAATTCAGGGGAATATCACTCTCGGTAAAGATCCCTATGGCACTGCAGCGAGTTTGGAAAAAAGCACGGAAGATCGCCAGCAGGTAAAGATCGAGCAGGCCAGAACTACGGAAGTGCAGGGCGATACAGTCACTGTTTCGCAGGATGCTCTGTTGCTGACAGAAGCCCGTCGTACCGCTCAGAATACCCCTGACGTTCGTACAGACAAGGTGGAGTCGCTGCGTATTCAGGTGGCTAATGGTACATATAAACCTGACAGTCGCCTTATTGCTGAAAATCTTATTCGTGAGGAACCGTGGCTGTTCCAGAGGTAAGTTGTTACGTATTTGGAGTATGAAAGGAGTCGTCTCGCCTGTATGCGGGGCGACTTTTTTTGTGTAAACAGGGTGTATTCCTTCCTGAACGGCTGCAGGGTATTATATGCGGCATGAAATCTGCATATTGTTGTATGCCGGGATTGCCGGCAAGGAGCCTGTGACATGAATTTGACACTACTTCGCCAACCAGCCTTATGGATAGCTGCTGCAGCCCTATGTGTTTGTTGGGTTCTGCCTGCCCATGCCGTTCGTATCAAGGATATTGCCACGTTTTCCGGGGTGCGCGACAACCAGCTCATAGGCTATGGCCTTGTGGTGGGGTTACAGGGCACAGGTGACAAGAAGGATTCCGTATTCACACTGAGTTCTATGAAGAACATGATGGATCGTATGGGCGTGGGTGTTGATGCCTCCAAGCTCAAGATAAAGAATGTGGCTTCTGTTATGGTCACAGCGCGCATGCCGGTTTCGGCCAAGCCCGGCACACGGCTGGATGTAACGGTTTCTTCAGTGGGAGACGCTACGTCACTCATGGGTGGTGTGCTTTTGCAGACAGCTCTGAAGGGCGTTGATGGCAAGATATACAGCCTGGCACAGGGAGCGTTGACCGTGGGTGGATTTTCCGCAGGTGGCAGGGCAGCCAATTCTTCCAAGAATGTCGCCACAGTAGGTATCATCCCCGGGGGAGGCATTGTAGAACGGGCCATTCCCTTTGAATTCAATCAGCAGGACAATCTGACCCTCAATTTGCGTATGGGCGATTTTTCCACGGCACAGCAGATCGCCGAACGGCTGAACGGCGCTATGGGTGGTCAGTATGCCCGGGCTGTGGATGCCAACAGTGTGTCCATGAGTGTGCCACCGCAATACCGCAATAATCTTGTGCCTCTGATGGCTTCTGTGGAAAACCTGGATATCAGTCCTGACACGGCCGCCAAGGTTGTGGTGGATGAAAAGACGGGTACCGTGGTGTTGGGACGCGACGTGCGCATCTCTCGTGCGGCGGTAGCTCATGGTAATCTGCAGATAACCGTGCAGGAGAGTGAACAGGTATCTCAGCCTGGTCCCTTCTCTCAAGGACAGACTGTGGTAACGCCTCAAACGGAAACTGATGTACGTGAAGAGCAGCGCCATCTGATGATGGTGGAGGGCGCCACTCTGCAGGAGTTGGTGGATGGTCTCAATGCCATCGGTGCGACCCCGCGTGACCTCATATCCATTCTGCGTTCCCTGCAGGCTTCGGGCTCACTGCATGCTGCCCTGGAGGTAATCTAACATGACAACGCCCTTTGCCTCTGCTGTGATCCCGCCTGAAGCGGGTACTGCCGAAGTTTCACGCAATGCCTTTCAGTCCAGCCTGGCAGGCCTTGGCAAGATTAACAATGCCAGTCCAGCGCAAAAGGAAAAGAAGCTGCGTGAGGCCTGTGAGGGTTTTGAATCCATCTTCATCCAGAAGATGTGGGAAGAAATGCGCAAGACCCTGCCCAAGTCCACTCTGCTACACGGGCGGGAAGAACAGTTCTGGCAGGGCATGTACGATCAGGAACTCGCCAAGAAGTTGACATCTGCCGGTGGCATTGG
>JAFTDG010000053.1 GCA_017454325.1 Desulfovibrio sp.
AAGTTTTTCGCGTATGATCTCCGCCACCAGAAAACGCATGGGCGCTGTGGAGATCTGGTCTTCGGGAAATTCGGCCGACCCTTGGGGAAGGCTGGCGTGGATAAGGTCAACCAGGGCCGGCAGACCGTCCTTGTTCAGCGCCGAAAGGGGAAAGAGCTCCGCTGCAGGCCACAGCTCGTGCAGGCGCGTCAGCAGGGGCAGCATGCGGCTTTTATCAGTAAACAAATCGACTTTGTTCACAACGACAATCATGGGCCTGGTGTCTTCGGCCAGAGCCTGTGTCATTGGGGCGATGTCGCGTTCCAGAAATTCTGGGTGCAGTATGTACAGGTGGGCGTCCAGCACGGGCATGACCACATCCGCCTGGCCGAGGCTCTGCCACACGGCCTGGATCATGGTCTTGCTCAAGCGTCCCCGAGTTTGCGTCAAGCCGGGGGTGTCCATGAAAATCATCTGGCAGCGCGCGTCAGTGCGTATGCCCACAATCTGGTTGCGTGTGGTCTGTGGCTTGGGTGAGACAATGGTCACCTTTTGCCCCAGAAGCGCATTGAGCAGGGTGGATTTTCCCGCGTTGGGCGGGCCCATCAGGGCCACGCGGCCACATCTGTAGGTGGAATCGGTCATGTATTCTCCCGACCGGGAAGGCCGGCCTTGCGGATAATAATGGGTCTACATATGCCGCAGCATTCTAGAAAGTTGTTATACATTTATATCCACCTTGTGTCCCACATCCAGACGCCGCGGTCAAGTTGCGGCTGCACTTTTGCTTCCCTGCGTCAGTATGTCAGGCCAATGTGCCGGCACGGGCGGTTTCCTCCGGGTAACAGGCTGCGATACGGGCCATGAAGTCATTGTAACGTCCCGTTACAATGGCCTGTCGGGCCTCGCGGACCAGGCGGAGAAAATAGGTCAGGTTGTGCAGGGAATTGAGGCGGAACGACAGCAGCTCCTTGCTCACATAGAGGTGACGCAAATAGGCTCGTGAAAACGTGCGGCAGGTGTAACAGTCGCAGGTCGGGTCCAGGGGACTGTCATCTTCGGCAAATTCTCTGCGCTTGATATTGATTTTGCCCAGAGAGGTGTACAGGGTGCCGTTGCGGGCATTGCGTGTGGGCAGAACACAGTCGAACATGTCCACCCCGGCGTGGATGCCCGTGACGATGTCCAGCGGAGTGCCGACGCCCATGAGATAGCGTGGCTTGTCTGCGGGAAGCAGCGGGGCCGTATGGCGCAGCAGCTCGTACATCAGGGGCTTGGGCTCGCCCACGGAAAGCCCGCCCAGGGCAAAACCGTCAAAATCCATGGTGCTCAGTTCGTGTACGGAGCGCTCCCGCAGATCCTTGAAAAAGCCGCCCTGGGTGATGGAAAAGAGCAGGTTGTGTGCGGTGCCGGCAGGGTAGGCGCGGCGGGCGCGCTCGGCCCAGCGTGTGGTGAGGGCCAGGGATTTTTCGGTATAGGCCCTGTCTGCGCCATAGGGCACGCATTCGTCCAGCACCATCATGATATCTGCATTGAGGTTGCGCTGGATCTGCACCACCTTTTCCGGCGTGAAGAGATGGCGGGAACCGTCCAGATGCGAGCGAAATTCCACGCCTTCCTCGTGTATCTTGCGCAGGGAACTGAGGCTGAAAACCTGAAAACCGCCGCTGTCCGTGAGGATGGCTCCCGGCCAGGAGGCAAAGCCGTGCAGGCCGCCGTGCCGCGCTACCAGTGCGTCACCGGGGCGCAGGTAGAGATGGTAGGTATTGCCCAGGATGATGGGCGCGCCTATGGCTGCGAGGTCGTCCGGGGCAATGGCCTTGACCGAACCCACCGTGCCCACGGGCATAAAGATGGGGGTGGGTATGACGCCGTGGGCCGTGCGTAACAGACCGGCGCGCGCAGCGCCATCCTGGTGTTCTATGGTAAAGATGGATTGTGGCATGTGCCTAGGGTAGCTGTTACGGCCGTCGGGCACAAGGGGGCTGACAGGGTACTTCCATAGACATTGCATCAGATGAAGGGCTGCTTGCCGGGTATGCCTTTCTGCCGGAGCATAGACACTGCAGACGAAAGCTCCTATGCTGTTGCTTACAGGAGGGGGGATGCCCGTCGTACTGCGCAGTGGCTCGTATCGTTTTTTCTTCTATTCCAACGAGGGAATACCGCCCAAGGGGCCGCACATTCATGTTCGGGGTTGCGGTGGCGAAGCGAAAATCTCGTTGGAAGCACCGTTCGCCGTACTGCGTAATGCGGGATATTCCGCCAAGGAATTGGAAGTTCTGCTCCGGCTTGTGCGGCAGCATTGCGTCATCCTCAGGGAGGCATATTATGACTATTTCGCCCAGTAAAGTCTGGTTTGATGCCCATTCCATGTGGGTTGAGCTGAATGATGCACGCATTCTCGGCGTGCCGCTGGCCTGGTTTCCCCGCCTGTTGGATGCGACTCCTGCACAGCGCGATGCCGTGGAGCTGAGCCCTTTTGGCCTGCATTGGGATGCCCTTGATGAAGATATTTCCATCGAAGGGCTGCTTGCCGGGCATGGGGATGTGACACGGGCTGGCACCACGGCGGCATAGCACGGCAGGCTGCGGTGTGCCTATGCCTGGTGTAAAAAGGGTGGAGCCCCATGCCCCACCCCGTACAGCTTAGCACCCCTCCCCAGGGGTGTGCCCGTGTTTTGGGCATGGAAAATCCTTATACATCGGCCAGCAGGGCCATGACGCGGTCAAAATCCAGCCCGCCGTGTACGGCCAGCGCCTCGCCTGCGCTCTGCTGCAGGCTGTTCTGCACCATGGCCATGGCCTCGTCGGCCTCTGCATCGGTCATCAGGTCCGGCTTTTGGATGTGCACCACGTCTGCAGCTGGAGCAGCTGTTGTGTCTTGTGGTTCGTTACGCTGCACAGGCTGCTGTAGGAATGTGCCGTTCAGCAAGCCTATGGAAGCATTCTGGTTATGGATGGTGTTGATCATGGCTGTCTCCCCTTGCATGTGTCCGGCGTGTGCTGCCGGGAGTGTTGTTATGCGTTATCCTGCCTAGCCACCAATGAGCTGCATGGCCATCTGCGGCAGCGAGTTGGCCTGGGCCAGCATGGCCACGGCCGACTGGGACAGGATCTGTTGTCTCGTGAATTCCGTCATTTCCGTGGCCACGTCCACATCCGAGATGCGTGATTCCGCGGCCTGCAGATTTTCGGCCTGCGAGTTCAGGTTGGTGATGGTGTTTTCCAGCCTGTTCTGCAGGGCGCCCAGGTCTGCCCGGATCTTGTCCTTCATGACGATGGCGTTGTTCAGCGCCTCGATAGCCTTCTGTGCGTCTTCCTGCGTGGCGATGGTAAAGCCTGCGTAGTCGTAATTTTCTGCACTTCGTGCCGCCTGGTTCATAGCATAGGTCAGTGAGGAATTGATTGCCGTGACAAACTTGCTGAAGTCCAAGTTGGAGTAACTGACCTCATTATCTGTCATGTTTTGTGAGGCAACAGCGAAAGATTCCGCATTACTAAAATTCGTCTGAGCTGTACTCAGAGCACTCGTTGCATTAGTTCTCGCAGTTGTTGCACTAGTTTGTGCAGGAGTTGCATATGTACTCTTTATACTTGTTGCATTACTGTAGGCAGCACTCATCGCACTATTTGCAGTAGTGGAAAGAGTAGAGGCTGTTGCCTTTGCAAGCGTTGCTCTAGCCACGATG
Organism: Desulfovibrio sp.; assembly: GCA_017454325.1. GTDB lineage: Bacteria > Desulfobacterota > Desulfovibrionia > Desulfovibrionales > Desulfovibrionaceae > Desulfovibrio. Next base: position 3,672 of record JAFTDG010000053.1, read on the forward strand.
GCGGCATATTCACCACCAGTCGCTACTTCGCCGGTGCTATTGAGTACAACACAGTCGCTAAAACTACCATTATTCTTGTTGAAGACAACTTTAGAGCCATCGGCAAGCTGTATGGAGCCTTCCTTTCCAGGAGTAT
>JAFTDG010000054.1 GCA_017454325.1 Desulfovibrio sp.
CGATACTCACCAGTCTTAAAAAGATCGCCACAGAGTTTGGCACCACAGAGTCCGTTGTCCGAACATGGATACGCGAAGGTGCTCCTATCGTCTGCGACGGTGGCGATACTGGCATACGGTACAAAGCCGAAAAAGCCGAGCTCTGGGAGTGGTACAAAATACGAAAATTTCGCTGTGATGCACAAAGTTGAAAAGTTGTCAACCCCCCAAATACTGGGGGTAAAGAGGGGGTAAACTAGGGGTAAAGTTCAAAGGCCAAATTTTTCTGTGCTACGCTTCCGGCAAAACTGGAGCGTGGACCATGGGCAATTTTGACGTAGCGCAGAAGTTTACCCAGAAGTGGGAAGGCAGCCTTTCGGACGACGCTGCCGATAAAGGCGGCCTGACCAAGTATGGCGTATCCATTGCCTTCCTGACAGACTTCGCCAGGGACATCACCAACCAAAAATTTCTTCGTGACCTTGGCGTGCCTCTGCCAGTCACCCGCGATACTATCCGACACCTCGACATTGCCCAGGCATGCGCCATCTTCCGGCGTGAGTTCTGGGATTCGCTGCACCTGGACGACCTGCCCGTGCAGATGGGCGCCTTGCTCTATGACGCTGCTGTGAACTCAGGCCGTTCCCGTTCTGTCAAGTTGGCGCAACGCGGCTACAACGCCTGCGTTGGCCATGGCCTCCCTCTTGCTGTTGACGGCAAGCTCGGGCCGCTCTCCTGTGCCGCGCTCAAGGCAAACAATACAAAAACAGTCCGGCAATCCATCATCACTGTCCGTGAAAATTTCTACAAGGAAATCGTGCGCAGCAATCCGTCTCAGGATGTGTTTCTCAAGGGCTGGCTGAACCGCTGCAAAGATCTGCGCACGTATGTGGAGGGCATCTGATGCGTGCCACCTGCGTGATAGGTGCCGCCCTGGTGGTGAGTGTGGCTGTTAATATCGGATTATGGCGTCACTGCAGTACCCTGGCCGATCACAATGACTCGTTGGTTGCTGAAATTGCTATGCTCGAAGCCAGCCGTGACGCTGATATGGCCGCCATGGCAGTTGCTCATCACGGCCATCAGGACGCAGCCAAAACCGCTCAGGAGTTGCGAGATGCGTTATATGACCTGGAAAAAAACGCTGAGGCTCTTTCTGACCTCGACTTTGTGTCTCGTCTGCGTGGGGTGTGCATCTCAAACGGAGAGGGTTGTCCTCTGTCCACCGGAACCCCTGATGCAGGAGTGCCCGGAGCCGACGCCACCAGCAAGCATGATGGAGGGAAGTAATGTCCGTGCTTATGCCATCGCCCTCACTCGGTACAACATCGACCTGCGGCAGGCCCTCAGTGAATGCAACGCGGACAAACGAGGACTCCGGGAGTGGGCAACACGGATGCGGCGTCATGACTGAACATGTCGTGGATTGGACATACTACACACAAGCACTGACCTATCTGTGGCCAGTCAAGGCAAGTGTGGCCGCCGTGGCCACCTGGCTTTCCACAGAGCCCACGTTGCTCTGGTGGCTGATTGCCATGATGGCTGCTGATTTTGTCTTCGGTCTGGCTGAAGCTTTTATGCACAACAGTCTCAGCTACCGGGTGCTTAGACGTGGCGCCATGAAGATTCCTGCCTACTGCCTTTACATTTTTCTGGTTGGTGCTCTGGATGCCTGCGTTGCCATCGCGTTTCGCATCGACATGCCCGTTCTGGAAGCGTTCATCGCCTACCTGGTTATGCAGGAGTTTGTGTCAGTCACACGGCACTTGACCAATCTCAACTGCCATGTGCCGCCGATTTTGAAGCGCATTGCTCATAAGGGGAAGGCCAAGATGGAACGCAAGATAGACAAGCTGCTGGATGAGGATGGGGAGTGATGGCTGCAACGTTGGATGATTTTATCACAGCATATAAGTGCTGTCATAATGTAACAAAAGCAGAGTTTGAAAGCGGTTATACTCTTTTAAAAAATTATCCATCTGCTGGTTTTTACGTTTATTGCTTGATTGATCCACGTAATGAAGAAATATTTTATATTGGAAAAGGGATTGGTGGTCGTGTCTTAAAACATGAAGAACGAACAAGACGTGGTGTTTTACAGAACAAAGCAAAAGTAAAACGTATTCAAGAAATATTTTCTATAGGCAAAGAAGTAACGAGGCGCGTGTTGTTTTGTAGTGAGAGTGAAGAAGTTGTGTTAGCAGTAGAAGATGACACAATTCATGAACTCGCACCATTAGGTTTAACAAATATTTTAGGTGGAAATGTTGTGTTGACACCTGGCGTTCTTAGCATGGCTGAAACATTTAGAGCTAAAGTCGAGTCTTTTCGACAGACTTTTGTACGAGCATAGGCATGGCAAATGAGCAAAATTTGAAGCCATGTCGAAACAAGAGGGAAGCAAGAGAACGTGGCTTAATTGGCGGCAAGAAATCAGGTGAGGCGCGACGCCGTAAGAGAACACTGCGCGAATTACTGGAAGTTCTGTTGGAAACTAAACAAGGCGACATGACCACAGCTGAGGCAATCACCATTGCATTGGCTGAAAAAGCTTTGAGCGGCGACGTGAAAGCATTTGAGACCATCCGCGACACCATTGGCCAAAAGCCAGTGGAAAAGAAAGCGGTCGAAGGCGGTGTGACAATTAAGTGGGATGTGCCGGAGGAAGAATGGCTCAAGTAACACTACACCACCCATATGTGACGCGCTATCCATCGTTGGACAAGCTGCTCTGGCGGACGCGCTTTGTGGTGGTCGTAGCGCATCGCCGCTTCGGCAAGACTACCGTGGCGCTCAACCATCTCATTCAGGTGGCCGGGCTATGCAAGGAAAGGAATGCCCGCTGTGGCTACATTGCTCCGCTGCGCACGCAGGCCAAGGCCATTGCCTGGAAGGAACTCAAGCGCTGGACAGATATTATTCCCGGTCGTGTGGTCAATGAAAGCGAATTGTATGTGGAATTTCCGCAGTCCATTGGTGGCACAGCCAGTGTGCGACTGTTTGGCGCAGACAATCCCGATGCCCTGCGCGGCCAGTATTTCGACTACGTTGTTATGGACGAAGTTGCGCAGATGCGGCCCGAAACCTGGGAAGAAGTGGTGCGGCCTACACTGTCGGACAGGCACGGCGGGGCGCTGTTTATCGGTACGCCCAAGGGCATCAATCTCTTTCAGGAGCTCTTTGATAAGGCCTCACGGTTTGAGGCTGCCGGAGACACAGAATGGGCTGCGCGTTCATACCCTGTCACCGTCACCAAGGCACTGCCGGAAAAAGAAATAGCTGATACCAAGAAGGAAATGTCAGAAAAGGCCTTCCGTCAGGAATATCTTTGCGACTTTACGGCCAGCAGTGACGACACGCTTATCAGCCTCGACGAAGTGAATATGGCCATGCGTGATGCTGACATGGATATGGATACGGTCATGCAGTGGCCGCTTGTTGTCGGCGTGGACGTGGGCAGAAGCTCCGACCCAACGGTCATTTTTGCACGCCGTGGCCGGTACACGTTTGAACCTATTATCTGGCGCGATCTCGATACTGTGGAACAGGCGCACAGGCTCCTTGCCTACATCAGAGAGCGCAAGCCTGCCTATATGTGCATTGATGTGGGCTTTAATCCCGGCCTGTATGACATGCTGGTGGATCTGCACAGGCATCAGGCCAGTGATACAGTGCTTGCGGCCATCAACTTTAGCAGCAAACCCAACCACATCAAGTACCGCAACAAGCGCGTGGAAATCTGGATAGCCGTACGGGATTGGCTACGCAATGGCGGCAAATTGCATCCCAATGACACGCTCAAGGCAGAGCTGACCTCGCCCACCACGTGGCAGGATGAAGCCGAGCGCATCTGTCTGGAACCCAAGGAAGCGCTTAAGAAGCGCCTTGGTCATTCCACAGACCTTGCCGACGCCCTGGCACTCACATTTGCTGTGCCTATTGGTCTCGACCCCGATTCCATCTTTCCAGAACTGGAAGAGCGCTACGGCCAACGGGCAGCCAGGAAAACGCGAGAGTTCATTCTTTGCGACGATCAGGTGCAGGAACGTTGGAATCCTTTTGGAGGGCAGCCTGAGTATGACTGACATACGGGCACAACTGCTCAGTGGCTCCCAGGCCGCGTTGCTGGTGCCGGATCTCTGGCAAGCTCTGCCGCCGCAACGCCGTCGCTATATGGTCTGGGACGCGGGGCATTTGCAGGGGCCGGAGATGCTGCGGCGTTTTGTTGGCCTTGCCAATCATGCCGTGGCGGGATGGGTTGACGGGCAGTTTCTGGGAATTGCCTGGATTATGCCGCTGACTACAGGTTCCCGTTGTGGGCTGATCCACATGGCCTGCACAGGGGAAGCGTGGCAGGCGGTAGCCTTTGGTCGTTGGTGGCTGCGGGAAATTCTGCCGAAACACTATGATTCCCTGCTGGCATTCCTGCCCGTAGCGTTTCGGCATGTGCGGCATATTGTGGAGGAGCTGGCGTTTCATGTGGTGACGCGCATTCCTGGCGGTGCGTGCCTGACCATGCGTAACAACCGCATCACAGATGCTGTGCTGTATCAGAGGAATTTGTGATGGATGACTGGCAGTTGGACAAAGACCGTCGTGACCTCGTGTTGTCTGAAAAGCAGCGTGAAGAGGAGCGGGAAGAGCAGGAGCTTGCAGACAAGCTCAATCGCAGTCTGGCCACTGTGGCGCAGACGTATGAAGGCTATGACGTGTTTTTTTATATTCTGAAAACTCTGGGCGTGGGGAAGGCATGTTCTGAAGATGTGCGCAGTATTGCCCTGCACAATGTGGGCATGCTCTTTCTGGAGCGCATAGGCAGTGTTGCCCCCAATGAAGCCCGGCAACTTCTGGCCGCACTGTACGGCCTCAACTGACAAAGGGGGATGTATGGCAGAGGAATCAACCGCTTCGGCTACGGAAACCGCAGAACAGGGGTTGAACGATGTTGCTGCAGGAACTGCGCTGCCTGATGCTTCGGCTGCTAATGATGGCGTTGTCGATGACAACAAGAAGGCCACCACGTCCACTGATGCCGGACGGAAGGAAGGTTCCAAGGATGATGCTGCGACACCTGACGCGTCTGCCTCTACAGACAAGCAGGATGCCAAGTCCAAGGAAGGGGACAAAGACGCTCAAGGCAAGGAAGACAAAACGGACCCTGCGGACAAGCCCATAAAGGACTGGAGCAAGGTTAAGA
>JAFTDG010000055.1 GCA_017454325.1 Desulfovibrio sp.
AACAGATTTTAGAAATAATACAACTCAACCTGTTTGGTACCGTTTCTTTAGAAGAGTTGCTGTATCCGCGACAACGAGAAAAGCAAAATCCATATTATTTCAGCTTATTAAACTGTGCTGCTTAACCGGACAGACATGAAATCCTAATATATCCATGGGCACTGCAAAGCTAGCACTTGAGTTGCATTGGTAAACAATCGGCTACTCCATAGTAGTTGAAATAAACAAAGTAGCAGTATCAGTGTTGTGTTGGGAAAAAATTACGTGCTGTGCGACGTCACAATAGCATCCAGAACACGTGTACATCCTTGTCCGTCCACCAACCCGCGCAGTCGCGCGGAGAGGTGATCACGGCGTTTCGTATCTGTAAGCAGGGCAACAAATGCCTTTGTCGAAAAACGGGGTGCATACCCCTGCGACGCAAGCCATTGGCAAATATGGTGCTGGTTTTCTGCAATCTCCACGGTTAAAAACGGCACGCCCATGCAGGCCAATTCCCAACAGGTGGAGCCACCGGCTGTTATGCATACATCTACACCTTGTAGCAAAGAAGCCATATCGTCCACCCGTGGTAGCACATACACCACTGAAGGGATGTTTTTCATGGCCTGACGTATTTCATGTTCCTGCATGTGGCCTGCCAGCACAGAAAGTCTTGCGTGCGCCATTTCCCGAACACACAGCGCGGGAGCAATGTGTTTCAGCCAGGGGGAGAAATCTCCTCCTCCCAGAGATAACAGGACATGCGTCCCCTGTGCATTCGTAATATCAGATGCAGGAAGTGCCGATGCCCTGCGGAATTCAGGCCGTAACAGCGCGTAATCAGGCCCAAACAGGGCATGCTCGATGGAACCGGCATAGGCAAGGCCATCCGCCCCTACATTCTGATTGCAGAGTATGTTGCAGTTGTATTCGGGAAGATGGGCATAATCGTCAATGACCAGAAGACGATAGCCCGCCTGTCTGAGAGCCACGTGGCACGCCGTGGTAAAGTGGTAGCCGTCAAGAACGACCCAGCTATCATGCACACATGGGGTGACATTACCTGTCATGCGTACCTGCTGCAGCAGAGTTACAGGGTTTTCTTCAGCAGGGAGATTATCAGACAACAGTGTGCAAGAAACAGTCTCCCTGATCAGTCGTTCCCGTACCCAAGGGACTTCTGCCCGGCATATAATATGTGCATTCATGCCAGCTTCTCTGGCGGCCATGGCAAGGGCGAGACAGCGCATCACATGGCCTGTGCCTATGTACGGCGAGGCATCTGCGCGGATGCGCAGTGCAGATGATCCTCCTACGGCATGTTGCAGCATCATGCGCTCTTCCGGACCAATGTTTCGCAAACGAGATGGAGATCCGCATCGTGCATGCCTGGCCAGAGGGGCAGAGTGAGTATTTCCTTGTAGGCAGCTTCGGCCACAGGGCACATCCCCTCGCCGGTATGGAATTGTTCGCGGTAATAAGGGTGCAGATGCACGGGAATATAGTGAACATTAGCACCGATATTGTGTGCTCGCAGATGCCGGAAGGCCACATCCCGATCTGGCGTACGCACCACATATAAATGGTATGCGTGACGCACATGTTTATGACAAAAAAGTGGACGCACGATCTGCTGGTTCGCAAAGGCAGTGGCATAGCCCTGCGCCAACTGATTGCGTCTTGCGACCCATCCGTCCAGCTTTTTCAGCTGTGAGCTGCCCAGCGCGCACTGAAAATCTGTGATCCGGTAATTGTAACCGAGTGCAGTCATCTCATAAAACCATGCTCCGGCCTTTTCTCGCTGACTGGCCGTGGTAGTGATGCCGTGCCCACGAAAAGCGCGCATGCGTTCCGCCAGACGCACATCATTGGTAACAACCATGCCGCCCTCGCCAGTGGTGATGTGCTTGACAGGGTGGAAACTGAATACACTGATGTCTGCCAGAGTTCCTACCTTACGGTTTTTGTATGTTGCGCCTAGGGCGTGACAGGCATCGTCCACCAGGGCCAAGCCGTGCCTATCTGCAACAGATCGCAGGGCATCCCAGTCACAGGGCTGCCCTGCATAGTCCACTCCAATAATTGCCCTGGTGCGTGGGGTCACCGCAGCTTCCACACCTGCCGGATCGAGCAGGAGGGTCCGTTCATCCACATCGGCAAAGACCGGAATGCCCCTCTGATAGAGTATGCAGTTGGCCGAAGCGGCAAAAGTCATGGGCGTGACGATGACCTCATCACCCGGGCCTATGCCGAGAGCAAACATGGCCGTATGCAGGGCGGCTGTGCCACTGCTCACAGCGACGCCGTATCGTGCTCCGGTATACGCGCACACATCGGCCTCAAAACGCTCTACACAGGGGCCTGTGGTTAACCAATCTGAATGCAGTACATCCACCATGGCTGCAATATCAACTTCATCAATACAGTGTCGTCCATAAGGAAGAAAGGTCATTGTACACTCCTCAACTTATGGCATGGAATACCCCTGTTCCCGTAATGCCTTTTGCAGATGTGACACGCTCATCCATTCATCATTTGTATTGGAACTATAGCTAAAGCCTTCTGGCAATGATGACCCTTCAGGCCCCTTATAATTATAGGTTTCCGGCTTGATGACGTAGTAATCACCAATGTCAATAGTGTGGCGGGAATCATCTTGCGTTATCATGGTCTCGTGCAGTTTCTCACCTGGACGTATACCCACTTCTACTGTTTTCATGCCAGGGGCAATGGCATTGGCCAAGTCAATAATCTTCATGCTAGGAATTTTGGGGATAAAAATCTCTCCTCCACCTACCAATGTAAAGGCACGCAATACCATATGTACAGCCTGTTCCAACGTAATCCAGAATCTTGTCATGCGATGATCGGTAATAGGTAGAGGCCCTCCTTCTTCTCGTTTTTGGATAAAATAGGGAATAACACTACCACGACTGCCCATCACATTGCCGTAACGCACCACTGAAAACACTGTCTCGCAAGCAGTAAAAGCGTTAGCCGCAATAAAAAGCTTGTCGGCACAAAGCTTTGTAGCCCCATAAAGGTTAACTGGGGACACAGCTTTGTCTGTTGAAAGAGCCACGACCTTACTGACGCCGCAGTCGGCAGCCACATTGATGACGTTTTCCGCACCGCTGATATTGGTACGGATGCACTCCGTAGGATTGTATTCCGCAGCTGGCACCTGCTTGAGAGCTGCCGCGTGGATTACATAGTCTACGTTACGGAAAGCCCGGTATAATCGTTCCCTGTCGCGAACGTCGCCAAGAAAGTAGCGCATGCAGGTGTACTGTTTGGGTGAAAATAAGTGTTGCATTTCAAATTGTTTGAGCTCGTCTCGCGAAAAAACTACAAGCCGTTGCGGCTTGTAGTTCTGTAACAACAGCTCAACACACTTTTTGCCAAACGACCCGGTGCCACCCGTTATAAGGATATTTTTGCCTGAAAACATATTTTCCTCATATTATTTTAGAATTACTATAAGGCATACTGACTTGTCCAGAAAAAGACCACTGCGCAGTACAGTATAAAATAAATGAGTTATTGAAATAATGTAATAAATATACGATATTCAACTTCAGAAAAAAAGTTGAATATGCCAGAAAAGACAACAGTTACCACCATCTTTGATTATTTATTAAGACCACTGCGTTGTAAATTTCAAATAATTTCAGTTTATTATTCTAAATATACAACGCAGCGGTCTCACTCTATATGGCGATATTTCTATAACGTAAGAGCGGTTGCACCACATTTGGATGCAACCGCTCTCGTTTGCTGACAATTTACAATAGTTACTGTGCTAAAAACTGGCTAAGAGGAAAAATCCTCTCTCGGTACTAGAGCTTTCTGACTTCCGTATACCAGGCAGCCGCCTCTTCCAGCAATTTGCGGGAACGGGCAGCCAGCTCCTGCGGGTCCTTGAGATAGCCGTCCAGCAACAGACTGGAATCAAAAAGGCTCCGGGTCATGTCAGCCAAGGTACGATCCTCTGAATCGGCCCGGAACATGCGCAGCATATTTCGCAGCAACGGATGATCGCGGTTCACCTCCAACACCTTGACGGGCAAGGTGTCGTCCTTGCGCATGACCTTAAGAAATTTTTCCATGGAGGACGACATACCCCCGTCCGGTGCAACAAGCACAGCCGGGCTGTCTGCCAGACGGTGCGAAATACGCACTTCCTTCACTTTGTCACCAAGGATGTCCTTCATTTTGGCAAGCAGGGCATCAAAAGTACCCTGCTCCTCCTCGGAAAGCGGGGCCACAGCTTCGTGCGCAGGCTGCTCCTTGTCGGCAAAGCTGTCCAAGGCATCATCTGCTGCAGTTTCTACAGATTTGAATGCCCATTCCTTATAGGTACCAAGACCGTCCATGACAAATTCGTCCACAGGTTCGTACAGCCAAAGCACCTCAATACCTTTGCGACGGAAGCGTTCCATATGAGGATTGAGCCGCGCAGCTTCGCGGTTGGGGGCGACAATGTACCAGAACGTCTTCTGTCCTTCCTGTGCCCGTTCCATGTAGGCATCCAGACTGGTCAGGCTGTCGACATCGGTCAGGGCAGAAGAATTGAAACGCAGGAGTGCGGTGATACGTTCACGGTTCGCAAAGTCATTGTAGCCCAGTTTGAAAATGCGTCCGTGCAGCTTCCAGAAGCGCGCATACTTTTCCGCATCGTCCTTAGACAGCTTTTCAAGATGCGAAAGCGTCTGTTTGACCAGCACCTGCTTTATCTTGCGTAACACAACATTTTCCTGCAGTGTTTCGCGTGAAATATTGAGGGGCAGGTCTTCTGTATCTACCACGCCCTTAAGAAAAGCGAGATATTCGGGCAGAAGTTCCTGATTACGGTGCTGGATAAGCACACGCCGGGCATAGAGATCCAGCCCCCAGGCGTCACGCTCCGCACCAAAGAAATCCTGCTCGCTATCGGGCGTGAAGAGCAGGGCGTTGAACTGCACAGGCGCATCAGCCGAAAAATGCAGTACGTCTAAAGGATCTTTGGCATCATAGGTGATAGCCTTGTAAAAAGCTCCATATTGTTCTTTAGTAATAGTAAACTTGGGCTCTCGCCACAGGGCCGGCTGCGTGTTGACTTGGCTGTCATCCACATAAACGGGGAAGGGAATAAAGGCAGAATGTTTGCGAATGACCGCTTCTACCCGATATTTTTCTAGAAATTCCGCAGCATCATCCTTGAGCCAGGCCTTGATAATGGTGCCACGCTGTGGCGCTTCGCCATCAGCGGCAGCAAGGGTAAACGTACCCAAACCATCGCTGGTCCAGACATTGGCTGCATCGTCATCGCCAAAAGCGGGGCGGGATGTTACCTCTACCTTTGAGGCAACCATAAAGACCGAATAGAAACCGACGCCGAACCTGCCGATGATATTAGAGGCATCTTCGCTTTTTGCATTTGCTTCTACTTCCTTGCCTTCCTGCGCAGTTGCCAGCTCAGCCAAAAACTGTTCTGACCCGGATTTGGCGATAGTGCCCAAGTTTTCCGCAAGTTCGTCTGCTGTCATACCCAGGCCGGTATCGGCAATGGTCAGGGTTTTTGCATCCTTGTCGAGGTGTATGCGGATTTCCAGCGGTGCATCGTCATGACGCGGCTTTTCACCCCGGTTCATACGATAGCGCAGCTTGTCCAGGGCATCAGACGCATTGGAAATGAGTTCCCGTAAAAAAATTTCACGGTTAGTGTACAGTGAATTTGTGAGGATGTGCAGAACCTTGCGCACCTCGGCACGAAACTGGCGCGTTTTTTTGCCTGCCTCTGCCATAATAAACCTCCTGAACTATGGTATTGTCCATAAGTAATGCCAAACGTGCAATTTTCAAGGGGCACTACCATTCTGGCAGCAATTTTTCCCTACAAGCAGAGCTTGCCTTTGTAGAAAAAACCGGATAGGTGCAAATAAGTAAGGAGGGCCTGCATGGACGCTGTACTACTTTCGCGTTTGCAATTTGCCGTGGCCGTATTTTTTCATTTTATTTTTGTCCCGCTGACGCTCGGGCTTTCCCTTATCCTCGCCTGGATGGAAACGCGCTATGTGCTCACAAACGACACATTCTGGAAAAAACAGGTGCAGTTTTGGGGCAAGCTCTTCATTATCAATTTTACCTTGGGCGTAGTAACCGGTATCACACTGGAATTTCAATTCGGTACCAACTGGTCCCGCTATTCCGAGTATGTTGGTGATATTTTCGGTTCTCTACTTGCCATTGAAGCCACAGTGGCCTTCTTTCTGGAATCCACATTTTTGGCAGTCTGGCACTTTGGCTGGAACCGTGTAGGGAAAAAGCTGCATCTTGTGTCCATCTGGCTGGTAGCTATTGCAGGCAATATTTCTGCGCTGTGGATCATCCTTGCCAACGGTTTCATGCAACATCCCGTCGGCTATGCCGTCAATGCAACTGCAGGACGTGCAGAACTTACAAGTTTTTTTGATGTACTCTCCAATGGCTACGCCTGGGGTATGTATGCCCACACTGTGCTGGGCGCCTGGGCTCTGGGGGGATTCTTTGTTCTGGGCATTTCCGCATGGCATTTGCTGCGCGGAAGCCATGTGGAATTTTTTCACCGTTCCTTCCGCATGGTCGCTCCTTACACCCTCATTCTGACGCTCCTTGTGGCCCTCGCAGGTGACATACAGGGTAAAAATGTGGCTCAGTATCAGCCCGCCAAGCTGGCAGCGTTGGAATCTCACTGGGAGACCGGCCGCAACGTCCCTTTTTACCTCCTGGCCCTGCCAGATACGGAAAACGAAGGCAATTACGTGGAAGCCCTTGGCATTCCCGGCTTATTGAGCTGGATCTCCTTTGGCGACACCAATGCAGAAGTCAAGGGGCTTAAAGATATACCCAAGGATGACAGACCCCCGGTATTGCCAACCTTCCTGACCTTCCGCAGCATGGTTGCCCTAGGGGGGCTGTTTGTGCTGCTCACACTCTGGGCCACACTCCAGTGCAGAAAGAAGACCCCCAGTCCTCTCTTGCTCAATGCTCTGGTATGGAATATCCCCCTGCCCTATCTCGCCCTGATGCTCGGTTGGGCGGTGGCTGAAATTGGCCGTCAACCCTGGATAGTATACGGGCTTATGCGCACGTCTGACGCAGTATCACCTATGCCGGCCGAAAATATTGCCATGTCGTTAGGCGCATTTATAGCGGTATATGCCCTGCTGGGCATTCTCGACATATATCTTTTGCGAAAGTATGCGATCAAGGGCCCGGAAGCCCGGGAGGCATAACCATGTTGGAGACCATTTGGTTCATACTTTGGGGGCTGCTCTGGGCCATGTTTTTTATTCTGGACGGCTTTGACCTGGGTATAGGTACACTCCTACCCTTTTTGGGAAAAGACGAAAGTGAACGGCGTATTATGTACAACGCCGCCGGTCCGTTCTGGGATGGCAACGAAGTTTGGCTCATAGCCGCAGGCGGAGTGACATTTGCGGCCTTCCCCAAGGCGTATGCCGTTATGTTCAGCGCCCTGTATGTCCCTCTGCTGCTTTTGCTTTTTGCACTCATTTTCCGTGCAGTTTCCTTCGAATTTCGCAACAAGGTGGACCATGCCAGCTGGCGTGCACTTTGGGACGGAGTACATTTTGTCGCCAACATTGTTCCTTGTGTACTTTTGGGTGTCGCCTTTGCTAATCTTTTTATGGGCATCCCTGTGGATACACAGGGCATCTTCCATGGCAATCTGCTCTCCCTGATGCATCTCTATGGTATTGCAGGCGGTGTATTCTTCCTCTGCATGTTCGTACTGCACGGTGCCCTATGGCTTGCCATCAAGAGTCAGGGTGTTTTGCAAACACGCGCTGTAGCTGCAGCCCTGTTTATCTGGCCTGTCGTATTGCTTCTGCTCGTCATTTTTCTTGTGCTCACTAGCCTGCGCACAAACCTGTTTGCCAACTATTTGACCATGCCGGTTCTGTTATTTTTACCTGTTTTGGCTCTGACAGGACTTATCCTGGTACGTATTATGCTGCGGGAAGGAAAACTGTGGCTGGCATGGGGCGGCAGCGCCCTGTTCATCCTTGGGGTGACGTTCTTTGGTGTAGTGGGCATGTTCCCGGGCATGATTATATCTTCACTGGATCCCGCCGCCACGGTGACAGCCTTCAACGGTGCCTCCAGCCCGCTGACACTCAAAATCATGCTGGGCGTGGCACTGGTTATGGTACCTATTGTATTGGCATACCAGTTCTGGACATATCGGCTCTTTTCCGCACCTGTTACGTATAAGGATCTTGAAGACGATCACGCCTATTAGCGATGACTGACACGTTCCGGACTGTCCACGATGGTCCGGAACGCTTTTTCAAACGCCTCTATGAATATTCTGAAAAAAGCCCTAGAACGGGGCATCACACCAGCAAATATTCTCTCCTATGTGAGCCTGCAGACCATGCGGCTGTGGGGAATTTTCTGGGGTACCATACGCCTAAGGACCAAAGCCCGCCTTTTGGGGATTGAATTGGGGGCAGGCGTTACGGCACACGGCCCTGTTGGGCTTTTGCGCTGGCCGGGTGGGCGCATCCGTATTGGTGCAAGAACAAACATCATTTCCTCATGGCGACGAGCTACGGCAGCGGCACTGAACCACCCCACGCGTCTGCGTGTTTTCGGCCCAGGAGCATGCATCGACATCGGTCCCGATTGCCAATGCAGCGGAGCTTCCATTACGGCTCGCTCCCAAACCATACGCTTGGGGCGACAGGTCATGCTGGCCCCCAACTGTATCATTACGGATTCAGACTTCCATGCCCACTGGCCTCCAGAGGCCCGAATAAAGGAACCTGGCATGGTAAATGACCGTCCAGTAACCATTGGTAACTATGCCTGGATTGGCATGAATAGTATCATCCTTAAAGGCGTGACACTCGGAGAAGGGGTTATAATTGGCGCAGGCAGCGTAGTCACGCATGATATCCCGCCCTTCTGCATGGCCGCTGGTGTTCCTGCGCGAGTGCTGCGTCACATGGGCCCCAATACTGTCCAATCGAGAGAACAGGTTTGATGCCATATGCCCTATACGTCGCCCACATCTCCCGTGGGGGAATATGTTGCAGCGCTTTTAGCATCACAAAAACTTGGCTCTCAAGTCACCTGTCATCGCTTACTGCCCTCTTGTGAAGCACAATATGCCCCGACGCGCCAGCCTTGGCCCGCCGCTGTGACGCGTTTGCTGGATGAACGCGGTATTCGTGGCCTATACAGCCATCAGGCTCTGGCAACAGACCACATACGCGCCGGTCATTCCGTGGTGGTAGCAACGCCTACAGCCAGTGGTAAAAGTCTCATTTACAACCTACCAGTACTAGAGCGTTTCCTGCATGATCCTGACGCCCGGGCTCTGTATCTCTTTCCACTCAAGGCCCTGGCACAAGATCAACTGAATGTCTTCAACGCACTGGTTCAAAGTTGGCCTCAAGAAAGCCGCCCTGCTGCTGCACTCTATGATGGCGATACCAGTGACCATTTTCGTCGCAAGATACGACGCAATCCCCCTACTGTTCTCATCAGCAATCCCGAGATGCTGCACCTCGCCATTTTGCCGCACCATGAACAATGGGCATCCTTTTTGGCTGGCCTAAGCTTTGTGATAGTGGACGAAGCTCATACCTACCGTGGCGTTTTTGGTGCGCACATGGCGCAGGTTTTCAGACGGCTTAACCGGCTCACCCTGCGCTATGGCACGCAGCCTGTCTATATCCTGTGCACCGCCACCGTAGGCAACCCTGGAGAGCTGGCTGTCGCCCTCACTGGAACACAGGCAAACCCTGCAACGCAGAACCCTGTGGTTATCACCACCTCTGGGGCTCCGCAGGGGCCACGACATTTCATCTTTCTCAATCCGGAACAAAGTGCGGCCACAGCGGTTATTAATCTGCTCAAAGCAGCTCTTGCCCGTAACCTGCGCACCATTGTCTATTGCCGTTCAAGACGTATGACCGAACTCATCAGTCTATGGACCGGGCAATCCGGTGCTTTTGGAAAGCGAATCTCCGCGTACCGTGCCGGTTTTCTGCCGGAAGAACGTCGCAGCATTGAAATGCGTATGGCCTCAGGCGATTTGCTGGCAGTTGTAACCACCAGCGCCCTCGAGCTAGGCATTGACATTGGAGGCCTCGATGTCTGTATTCTTGCGGGTTATCCCGGTACAGTCATGGCCACATTGCAGAGAGGTGGACGCGTAGGCCGTGCTCAACAGGAATCGGTAGTCATCGTTGTGGCCGGCGAAGATGCACTGGATCAGTATTTTGCCCGAAATCCCAATGATTTCTTCACCCGTCCGCCGGAAAAAGCTGTTGTCAACCCTGACAATGATGTCATTTTAGCCCGTCATCTGGAATGTGCCGCTGCAGAGCAGCCCCTGTCCCCCGGAGAACCCATACTGCAAAGCTCGGCTGCGCGCGCAGCTGCGAGAAAGCTCAATATGCAGGGACTGTTACTATGGACGGCAGATGGTACGCAGCTTGTGGCCACACGCAAACGACCACAACAACATACAGATCTGCGCGGCACCGGACAAACCTTCACCATCGAAAACACAGAGGGACGCATAATTGGCTCAGTAGATGGCTTTCGTGCTTGGCGCGAAACACATCCTGGCGCAGTATATCTGCATCATGGTCAAAGTTATGTTATTGAAGAAGTGGATGCCGGTCGCGCACGCGTAATCGCAAAGGCAGCCAATGTTTCGTGGTTCACACGCACACGCGGCCAAAAACATACGGATATTCTTGAAGAATTAGAACGCCGTTCCATAGGACGTGCACTGGTGTGCCGGGGTCGATTACGTATTACAGACACTATTACCGGTTACGAAAAACGAAGCACTTCAGGCAACAGACTGCTCACTGTTGTTCCACTTACGGTTCCTCCCCAAATCTTCGAAACAGAGGGGTTATGGTTTGTCATTCCGGACACCATCCGGACAGCACTGGAAACCCAGTTCCTGCATTTTATGGGCTCCATCCATGCGATGGAGCACGCCTCCATCGGATTGTTACCTCTAATGGTCATGGCGGATCGTAATGATTTCGGCGGCATTTCAACTCCACTCCACCCACAGACGGGCTTCGCCTGTGTTTTCATCTATGACGGCCTGCCTGGTGGGGCAGGCTTGACACGACAGGCTTTTCCAGAAGCACGGTCACTGTTAGAAGCCACCTTGCGCGCTGTAGAGGGCTGTACCTGTGAAGATGGATGTCCTTCCTGCGTACACTCTCCAAAATGCGGATCAGGGAACAGACCCATTAGCAAAGAGGGCGCACTCGAACTCATGCGCCAATTGCTTGCCCCTGGCACAGAAGGGGAAAGGCTGTATTGCGAACTACAAATTAGCCAATCTCCAGCGAGATTGGAAATCCCTGACACGGGCACACAGCATGATGTGGCAACTCATGCTGCAAGAACAACGGATAACACAGCCACACAAGCACAACCGCAACGGACAGACGTGACACGCTATCCTGCGAGGAACTGCGTTATACAAAAAAATGAAGTTATTGAAGACAGTTCCTATACCCCTGTACCACCGCCCAGCCACTACGTTGTTTTTGATGTTGAAACACGCCGATCTGCTGCAGAAGTAGGAGGATGGCACAGAGCAGATAAAATGGGGGTAAGTATAGCCGTTGTCTATGACAGCAAGGATGACAACTATTATACCTATCAACAGGATGAATTGTCCGGCCTTTTCCAACAGTTATGCTCTGCAGAGCTGATAGTGGGCTTTAACAGTTTCCGTTTTGACTATGCCGTGTTGCGACCCTTTGCTCCCTGTGACCTGCGTAATCTGCCAGGATTGGATCTGCTCCAGCGTTTGACAGAACGACTCAACTATCGTCTGTCTCTCAATAATCTCGGTCAAGCTACACTGTGTGAACCCAAAAGTTCTGACGGTATACAGGCTTTACAGTGGTGGCAAGAGGGCCGTTTGGACAGTATTGCAACCTATTGCCGCAAGGATGTGGACATTACACGCCGTCTCTATCTCTATGGATTAGAACACGGTTTTTTGCTGTTTACCAATAAAAGCGGAAGCCGGGTCCGAGTCCCTATCGATTTCCGACCACGCTAGCATTCCAAGGAGGATGATATGGACAGGCGAGACTTTTTACGAACCGGAGCAGCCATCGCCGCAGTGACCCTGACGGCCCCAGGGCTTGCCCTTGCCGGAGGCAACGGATTGACCATGAATCTTCCCAAGCCAAATATGGAAAGCGGCAAACTTCTCATGAGCTGCCTTGCCGAACGTCACACTAATCGCAACTTGAGTCGCGACGATGTGGATTTGCCAACCCTTGGCGGGCTGCTCTGGGCAGCCTGGGGAGTCAACAGAGAAAATGGCAGACATGTCATCCCCACGGCTATGGACAAACAACAAATGGCAGTCTATGCGGTGCGTGGTGATGGTGTATGGGAATATCTACCCCCAAAACACGCTATTTCGCGTGTGCTGGACGGCGACAAGCGTCCCCTCTTCGATAGGGCAGGGCTAGTGCTGCTCTATACGGCCCCTAGGAATGATCGCTTTGCTGCCATGCATGTGGGTTCCATGTACCAGAATGTAGGTTTGTACTGTGCTTCTGCCGGTCTGGCCAACTGCGTAAAATACCAAAAACATGAAGTCCTGGATGCAGAGCTACCTCTGCCGCATGGCTGGAAGACATACATCACACACTCCATAGCCCAGCCACTAGGTTAGGCGTCCATCCCATCGTAAAAGGAGAAATAGTCGTGAATAGTGATGCGATCAGCAGTTTACATGTGGATATTTTTCGTCTGTTCAACAACGAATGGGGGTTGCTCACTGCAGGCCCCATGGCCGACCATAATGCCATGACCATCAGCTGGGGACAGCTCGGTTCTCTCTGGGGCGGCCCAGGTCACGCCAAAAACATCGTCACGGTCTTTGTAAAACCTGTACGATACACTTTCACTTTCATGGAGAGGCACGATCTGTTTACCATTTGCTGGTTTCCAAAGGATTTCAGGAAAGACCTAGGCATCCTTGGCAGTAAATCCGGCAGGGATGGAGACAAACTGGCTTTAACACGTCTTACGCCCAAGGCCGTAGGCGAGGGCGTAGGTTACGAACAGGCCACGCTGACTTTGCTATGCAGGAAACTCTATAGTGACCAGCTCAAAAAGGAACGCATTCCTGCAGACGCCGTTGCCGCCTTTTACAGTGGCGATGACGGTGTTGATCCCCACCATATGTATATTGGCGAAATACTGTACATGGAACAGCAGGCCTAGAACATATAGACATATAGTTTAATAAAAGCCCGGTGTCTGAAAGCACCGGGCCATTGCTGCAATAAAAGATGGGAGAAAACAATATATGGATACGCCTATGCCTAGACCTTTCCAACGCATCGTATTAGCCACCACGAATGTTGGAAAAATTCGTGAACTGGCAGAACCGCTGCATTCCTTTGGCGTGGATGTGCTTGGTCTTGCAAATTTTCCCGAAATTGGCCGCATAGAAGAAAATGGCACTTCTTTCGAGGAAAATGCCTTGATCAAGGCACGTACAGTAGCTGCCATCACCGGTCTTTTAAGCGTAGCCGATGATTCCGGATTGGAAGTGGATGCCCTTGACGGTGCACCGGGCATACATTCTGCGAGATATTCCAATGACTGGGAAAGCCTACCCGGGGAAAGTCGAGACGCTCGTAATATGCGTAAACTCCTGCACGAACTTGCCAATGTTCCAAAGGAATCACGCGGTTGCCGTTTTGTATGCTGCATGGCCGCAGTACGTCCCGATGGGAAGGAATTTGTCGCACGTGGAATCTGGGAGGGCAGTATATTACGCGAACCCCGTGGCAGTAATGGCTTTGGCTATGACCCGATATTTTGGATTCCAGCGATTGGTAAAAGTGCTGCCCAGCTGACCCGGGAAGAAAAAACCGCCTGCAGCCACCGAGGAAATGCCCTGCGGTGCCTGTTAGCCAACTGGGGGAATTTTACTAGCTGATGCCTCGTTAAAAAACGATACATCATTACAATACTACCTGCCATTTTTCTGACTTCCGTTGCCATATCCACATGTCTATGTGCCCCCCTAAAGTTTTCTAGAAAAAGACCGATTAAAAATGTGCTAGATTCCCATTACAATCCGTATAGTTGAAATGGGAGCATATTATATACTTTTAGTAATTTGCACACATCTTGCATAACTTTTTTCATCCGCAGAAACACGGCATTTCCTTCCGACACAATATATTGGAATCAGGCCGTGAATATCCCAGTGTAGTTTTTTGCTGCGGAAGTCTATTTTGTTACGAGGCGTCCTATGGCTATAAGCATTTCTGGCTCTAACGCCATCTGGGGCTTAAGCGACTCAGGCACGAACTTTGACGAAGTTCTTGTCAAGCTGAAGCAAGTTGAATCCACGCAGCTCAACCGGCTGGAAGCTTGGAAGAGTGACTGGAAGCTGCGTTACGACGCCTTTGACAAAATCATTGAGCAGGTAGGTGCGGCTCAGAATATGCTGGCCACGCTAACTAACAAGAATAATTTTGTAACCAAGAATGTCGTCAGCAGCGACGCCAACGTTATCACGGCAGTGGCCAATGCTTCTGCCGACGATGTGCAGCACACCATCAATGTTTCCCAGATGGCCAGTAATGCCATTTGGGCCAATACCGGCAATGTTTTCAGCAGCAAGACCGACCTCATCAATACAACCGGCCAGGCGCAGACCTTTTCCTACCGCTATGCAGGCCGGGACTACAGCATGAATGTGCCTGCCAATACCACGTTGGATTCCTTTGTCAGCATGGTCAACAGTTCTGCTGAAAATCCAGGTATCAAGATCAGCCTGGTCCAAACCGGTGGGGGGTATGTTTTCCAGATTGCAGGCAAAAGTACGGGAGCCGACAACGATCTCGTCATCTACAGCAACAATCTCGTGGGTATGGACGCCACAGGCTCCACCTCCACCTGGAAGACCAATAACCTTTTGGATATGGCCGCTGCGGTCACCGACCCCACAAACTACGCCTATGATCTCCTCATGGAGGACGGTAACAAGTTCACCGTGCGCATCGCTGGCGACAAGACCAACGAAAATCTCGTCACCGCCATCAATGCCAAGGTAGGGCGCAACATTGCCTCTCTTGACGAAAATGGCAATCTCACGCTGACGGATGTCGCAGCCATGTATCGGCGCGATGCCGATACACAAAGCTCGTTCAGCACGCCATCCACCACGCTGACCCTGGGCAGCACACCAGCTGATACAACCCTGCCTTCAGCTCAAACCGTAACACTCCAGATCAACGACGGTATTACCAGCAGTACACGCACTCTGAATATTGCCGGCGGCACCAGCCTGAAGGACGCGGCCCTGCAGATTGCCCAAGCCTCCGGTGCCAGTACGGTGCATATGGGGCTCAACAGCGCCGGCGCGTGGGAGATGAGCCTTGCCAATGTGGAGAGTATCAGCTTCTCTTCAGATGACAGCGGCATTGGCGTCACCAGCTCTGCGGGACAAATGGGCACGGAGATCACGGGTTCTGGCGTCTCCAAGACATTTTCTACCTCCGTTACTATCTCACAGGATCAGCTTACACAACAACTTGCCGGCCCAGACGCCGACCCAACCAAGAGCTTCACGTACACTCTGGTAAAGGCCGACGGAAGCACACAAAATTTTTCCCTTGCGCAGAATGCCACTTATCAGAACTTGCTGGACGAACTGCAAAACTATGGCAGCATCGACAGCAATACGGTCACATTTACTGATCAGGTAACGGGATTCTACCTCAGCGGCGGCGGCTCGGGTGGCGGCATGGATGGCGTCACGGTCAAGACGGATGCCGTAACGACCATTGCTGGCATGACAGGCACGGATACGTTGGAAAGCCCGCCAGACCTTGAATATACTATCGCCGTCAATGACGGCACAACCAGACAGTTTACATATGCTGGCGGTACAAGCATGTCTGCCATTGTGGCGGATATGCGCAGCCAGGGATTGACCGTGGATCTTGTGGACGCCGACGGCAATAGTATAGATACCAGCGCCGGCATTCCTACAACTGGCAACTATTATTTACAATTTACCGATATCAGTTATGTCAGCGGGCCAGGTATCAGTGGACAGGTAACGGCATCCTCCAACTGGAGCATCCAGAATGCGGCCAATGCCAAGTATCAGATCGACAACTGGCCGGTTGTAATGGAGTCTTCCTCCAACAGTGTCAGTGACGCTCTGGAAGGCGTTGTTTTCAATATTCAAGGCACGGGCACGGCCAATATTAGTGTCAGCACGGATATTGCTTCGGTGGAACAGTCCATCCAGAACTTTCTGGACGCCGTGAATTCCGTGCTGCTCACCATACGTGAATACACATCATACGACGAAAACAAGGAAGTAACCACCAACGATCCCGACAAGATTGGCAGCAGTAATTACAGCACTTCTCAGCTCACTACAGAAAAGGGCGGCCTATTGCAGGGCAACTATGGAGTGCAACTGTTCAATTCACGCTTTACGAGCCTGCTCGGCAGTGCGCCTCCTGGCTTCACCAGTCGTACGGACGCCTCGGACATCCTCTCTGGTGATACCCTGGCCAACCTGGCCAACCTGGGCATCAAGATGGACACAACTGCAACCAGCAAGACTTATGGCTTGCTGGTAATAGCGCCCGCTGCCAGTATTGCTTCCATTCAGGAGATGGATGAGAGCAATTATGAAAATATGATCAACAACAACCTGTCCGCAGTGGTAGATTTTTTCTGCGCAAGCGGTACAGGCGCAAGCTCTTCTCCTGATTTTCGCTACGGCAGCCATGTCTCCGGTATCACCAAGGGTGGTACCTATGACGTTTCCTATACAGTAGATGCTACCGGCAACATTGAACACGTCTACGTGGGAGGCGTGGAAGCCACACGGGATACGAGCCAGCCCGGCTACTACTACAGTGTGGCCTCTGGTGATGCGCGCGGTCTTTCGTTTCAAATAGATAATTTGGCGGAAGGGGCACATTCCGGGCAGATCCGCATCAAGGAAGGCCTGATCCAGACGGTCAATACCTTTCTCAAGAACGAACTGAAGTTTACAGATGTCAATGTCTCCACCACTGCAGGCACAAATACCGACGCTATTGCGCTCAAGTCACAAAATGGCGCACTCATGGTTTTGCGCGACAACTACAAAAAGATTATGGAGAACATTGACAAAGCAATCGGCAAGGAAGAGGAACGCATTTCCCTTTGGGAAAGCCGACAAAAGACATATTTTGCCAATCTGGAAACTCTGTTGAAGCAATACAGTGAACAACAGTCACGGCTTGAATCACAAATCAATTCATTGAGTTCAACTTCTTCCAAGAAGTAACAAACCGCACGCCGAACAGGAAGGACAGTATATGAACAAGGCCGCACAAGCATACTTTCAGACCAATGTGAGCACCACAGATCAGGGACGGCTTCTGCTCATGCTCTATGATGGCGCACTTAAGTTTATCCAACAGGCTCGCGTCAAGATGCTGGCCAAGGATTTTGCCGCCAAGGGGATTCTTATTTCCAAGGTGATAGACATTATCAATGAGCTTTCCTCTTCCCTGAATCTGGACAAGGGGGGCAGTCTTGCTGAAAATCTAAATAATCTCTACCTGCTCTGTACTGCACGATTACTGCGCGCCAATCTAAAGATGGACCTGGAATCTCTTGACAGTGTGGAATCTATTCTCTCCGGTCTACGTGGGGCCTATGCCCAAATTATCGACACCCCCGAAGCCCGTAAGGCAGCCAGCGACATCGCCGGACGCATGCAGCCGGCAGGGTCTGTTCTCAAGAAGGCACAGCCTGTCTTGCAGTCCACTATGACAGCTGTGCCTCGTGCCCATGCCCAAGCAGCATACGGGCGCAATGCCATGAATTTCACAACAGCTGCCACAGCGGCCTCTGTCACACCGGCAGCCCCTGCAGGACAACGCGCTCATGTACAGGCTTTTGATGCCTCCTACATCCAGCGCCCCCCAATGTCCTCCAAGCTACCAGGCGCCTATGGCAAGCCCTAGAGGGCACATTTCGTCATCCAGCCAATCCGTTACCGGCGCACAGAACACCTTCCGCATCCTGTCTTGAAGGCGTTCTGTGCGCCGTGTCACAGCGGAATTACCTCCTCCAGTGTACATTCATCTAAGCACTTACTGCGCTGTCCTCCCCCGACACGCAAATACTGTTTATCGGGCACTGCCTACTTCCGCACATTCCTGAAATGCCCTCTTACCAGGAAGGATCTTCATGAATATCGGTGATTCTCAGGCACTCCAACAAGCCCTGACGTTAGGCCCACTGGCCGCGCTGTCTGACAAAGAACGCCATTTTCTCACAGCTCACGCTCGCGTACACACTTTTTCTCAAGGGGAACTTCTGTTTCGTGAAGGCGATGTCACAACTGATCCCATGATCCTTTTGAACGGCATGGTGAAGCTGTGTCGCCATACAACACAGGGCAAAGAATGCGTACTGCACCTCGTACGGCCCGCAAAAATACTGGATGTGGGGGTACTTTTCTATGAAGATGTCCTGCCCATCACAGCAGTGGCCGTACAGAACAGCACTACAGTACGGCTGGAGAAAAAAGCCCTGCTAACGTGTGTGCAGGACAACACCAGTTTGAGTATTGCACTCATGAAGACCATGTGCCTACGCCAACGGCTCTTTATCAACAAAATAGCTGGGTCACAGGGACGCATCTCCGTTGCCAGCCGAGTTGCTGCCTGGTTGCTGCATCGAGCCAAAATGGAAAAAAGCGCAACAATGCATCTTGGTGTCACTCAGGAAATACTAGCCCGTCAAATGGGCATCAGCCGCGAAAGTCTGAGTAGAGAACTGAGTGCCTTGGCTGCCGACGGTTTTATCGACCGTAGACACCGTACTATAACGCTGCTTGATCCCGAAGCTCTGCGTGCTAGAGCGGAGTCGTGACATACATGAAATGCTGTATTGTGTTTTCCTCCTGTACGGGTAACACGCGAAAAGTGGCCGAAGCCATTGCCCAAGGGACGAATATTCCCTGTTTTCCTGTTCAAAATGCTCCGGCCCCACAAACATATGATATGTTGGCTCTTGGTTTCTGGGTACGTAAAGGTCTACCCGATACGCGAAGCCGACGTTATATGGCAAGAGTGTATGGGAAACATGTTTTCCTCTTTGGTACATTAGGGGCATGGCCACATTCCGAACATGCACTTCACTGCCTTGCCGCTACCCGAGCTTTGCTTGAAGATGGCGGCAATACCATTCTGGATGCTTTTTTATGCCAAGGCCGTGTCAATCCTCGTGTTGTAGCTGCCACACAACGCAAGGGTACGCACCCATTGAGCATCGAACGCATACACCGTTTGCATGAAGCAGCACGCCACCCCACAACTGAAGATTGTGCAACTGCACGACATCGCTGGCAACAAGCATTACAGTCTGTACAAATGCATACCGCAGTGTTTTTATAGATTCTGCGGTTCCGTGTGACAATAAACAAGCTCCAACTGCACAACTGTATCTGTATTCACAGTTTCGCAAGTCTTGCAAGCCTGTGCCGAAACGCGTACATAGCTTGTTCTGTTACGTTGCCGAGGCTTGTGTCATGACTCAATCTCTCTCTCCTGTGGCCGAAGGACTGCGACGCGGAGTGCCCATTATGCTGGGCTATCTGCCTGTGGGTTTTGCTTTTGGCGTGCTAGCAGTAAAAAACAATATCCCCCCAGCCCTAGCAGTTGCCATGTCTGTACTCATGTTTTCAGGCTCAGGACAATTTGTTTTCGCGAGCATGTGGGGCGCAGGGGCCAGCGCTTTTTCCATCATAGCGGCTGTCCTCATCGTCAACCTTCGCTATCTGCTGCAATCTGCAGCAGAATCTCCCTGGTTAACCTTCCTGCCACGTTTGCAGCGTTTTTTACTGGGCCTGGGCCTTACGGATGAAACCTTTGCCGTGCATGTCACAGCTTTCCAACAAGGCTGGCAGTGTAACCTGATTACACTTTTTGTTTGTAACCACAGTACACAACTGGCCTGGGTATCAGGAACAATTATTGGAGCTTTCTGCGGTGAACTTGTGCAGGACGTGAAGCCATTGGGTCTTGATTATGCGCTTACGGCCATGTTTCTCGCTCTTTTAGTACCACAATGTGTCAGCCGTCTGCATGTAGTCGTGGCTGTGTGTACGGCAGCATTCTCCATCGCCTTCAAGAGTATCGGCATGAGTCAATGGAATATTGCTCTAGCGACAGTATTGGGAGCGAGCATGGGCGTCTACTTATTGTTACGTAAAGCAAACAGGGATGGCACACCGCTTGATACACCCATCTCAGGAACTAACAGAACAAATACTGATGCACCGCAGCAGAGGAGAACCCATGCCTGAAAGCACACAATATACCTCTGGGCTACTGCTTTGCCTACTGGGTAGCGTAGCTGTAACTGTGCTGCCTAAAGTGTTACCCTTGACCTTTCTCCATGGAGACAGCCTACCTTCACTGTTACGACATTGGCTGTCTTTTGTACCAGTAGCAGTTATGGCAGCACTGGTTGGACCAGATGTCCTTTTTTATGAGGGACAGTTCAATATAAGCACTTCTAACCTCTTCCTCATGGTTGCCCTACCCTCGCTTGTTGTTGCATGGTGGAGCAAGAACTACTTTCTGACTATCGTTTTTGGTCTTAGCCTCGTCATTCTGGCCCGTGCCATGGGATTGTACTAATGCTTACTGCCCCAGGCCCCAAGTATTGTCCTCCCGCACTTCGCAGCTATCGTCACTCTATTCAATCTCTGGAGCCTGCTTCGCACAGTGCAAGTCTACTGATTTATATAGCCCCAGAACAAATAGCCATCTTTCGTTTTTTACTCGAAGCATATGGACACACTGCCTTCTTCACTGTTTTAGAACGCCGTACCGCTTTGCTTCGTCTTATCTTTTCACCCCATTATAAGACAGCTGTACAAAATGTGCTGACAGAAATGGCACAAAGCATACCCTTCAGTGTGAAAAAATGGCCTACTGCCAGGTAAAACCAAATATAACAACAAACGATTCTAAAAATAACAGCCCTACCAATACGTGGCATGCAAAAAGGCTTTAAGACACAGATAATTTTTGCTATACCTTTGTTGTATCATTCTCATTCCATCAAGGTAGAAAGCCCATGCCCACACTAAAATACAAACGAGTTTTGCTTAAATTGAGTGGAGAAGCTCTTGCCGGTGCACAAAAAACCGGCATTGACCCAGAAACAGTTTCCACCATTTGTAAAGAAATTGGCTCCGTTTTAGCCATGGGTGTACAAATGGCCCTGGTCATCGGCGGCGGGAATATTTTTCGCGGGCTGTCAGGATCTGCCAAGGGTATGGAACGATCTTCAGCTGATTACATGGGTATGCTTGCCACAGTGCTTAACGCTTTAGCCGTACAGGATATGTTGGAAAAACAGGGGTATCCGACACGTGTTCTCTCTGCCATTACCATGCGTGAAGTTTGTGAACCTTTTGTTCGCCGCCGGGCTCTACGCCATTTGGAAAAAGGCCGTGTTGTCATATGCGCAGCTGGCACAGGTAATCCCTATTTCACTACCGATACCACAGCAGCGTTACGTGGTATGGAGCTGAAGTGTGACGCCATTATCAAAGCGACTAAAGTTGATGGCATCTATGACAAGGACCCGACACAATTCCCCGACGCCATTAAGTTTGATACTATCAGCTATGATGAAACATTGTCTCGTCGTTTGGCCGTTATGGACGCTACCGCCTTTGCTCTAGTGCGCGATAACAATATCCCTATCATTGTCTGCCGGATGTTTGGCGGCGATATCAGTCGCGCTGTTTGTGGCGAGGCTGTGGGAACAATTGTTCACGGCTAATCCAGCCATTTCCCAAGGAGAATATTGATGGATATTGATAGCATTCTTCTGGATGCGGAAGAACGTATGGAAAAGGCCCTCACCGCACAGGATCGCGATTTTGCCAAACTGCGCACAGGCAGGGCTACCACGGCTTTAGTAGATAGCATCAAAGCTGACTATTACGGCACGCCAACGCCCATCAGCCAAATGGCTTCCGTAGCTGTACCCGATAGCCGCACTGTGACCATACAACCCTGGGACAAAGGCGGTATTGCTGCAGTGGAAAAGGCTATCCTCAAATCTGACCTTGGCCTCACACCAGTTAATGATGGCAAAATCATCCGTATCTCTGTTCCTCCACTTACCGAGGAACGCCGTAAAGAATTAGTCAAGGTAGCGCGTAAGTACACTGAAGATGCCAAAGTGGCAGTACGTAATGTACGACGAGATGCCAATGATGCCTTAAAAAAACTCGAAAAAGACAAAACCATCAGTGAAGACGAACAAAAAAAAGCTACAGAAGATGTACAAAAGCTTACAGATAGGTTTGTAGCAGAAACAGACAAAAAGTGTACTATCAAGGAAAAAGAGATTATGGAAATCTAATACACAATGGATGATCCTGGATCGCGTATTTACCCTTAGCCTATAGTAATCCTACAGTGTTTCAGTTGCATGGACTTTTGCATGACGGAACTGCCAGAAAAATTGCCTACCCATATTGCCATCATCATGGACGGTAATGGTCGTTGGGCACAAGCACGAGGTCTTCCCCGTGAGGCTGGACATCGAGCAGGGGCAGAAACGGCACGCACTATTGTTACTGCTTGCCGCTCTATAAATATCCGTTACCTAACGCTCTACACATTTTCCAGTGAAAATTGGAATCGTCCCCAAACAGAAATCCGCGCTCTCTTCAGCCTGCTACTAGAATTTTTACGATGTGAAGTGCCACATATGGAAGAACAGGGCATCGCCATGAGAATCTTAGGAGAGATAGATACTCTTCCCTTGCCTCAGCGTACGGCGCTGCGCCATGCAGTGCGCCGTACACAAGAGGGAAAGGCTATGACGCTCAACCTCGCACTCAATTATGGAGGACGGGGAGAACTGGTACGCGCCATGCGACAAATCATCGAAGAAGGTATGCACTCGGAAGAAATAACGGAGCAGACGTTGGCTGACCATCTGTATACAGCCGGTCAACCGGACCCAGACCTACTCATCCGTACGAGCGGTGAGTTACGGATAAGCAACTATCTGCTCTATCAATGCGCATACAGTGAACTCTACTTTACACCAGTACCTTGGCCAGATTTTGATGAAACTCAATTATATCTGGCCCTTCAAGCCTATGCTGCACGTTCGCGCCGCTTCGGCAAAACACAGGAGCAAATTGATGCCCATTGATCCCGAAATCCACAAGGTCGACGTGCGCCGCATCATTACGGGACTTTCCTTAGCCGCCGTGATCCTCTTTGTCCTTTGGCTACGGGGCCTTCCTTTGTTATTTGTTATTCTGCTTGCTTCAGCCCTCGCATTATGGGAGTTTTATTCGTTATTTTGGGGACCTAAAGGGCGTATCTCCAGCCGGCTCTGTGCCATCGCCCTGGGCTGGGGCATGCTCTGTCTCTCTTGGATGCACCGTCCGCAGGATGCACTCGTTTGTTTGGGAGCGGGTTTTGTACTCGCTGCTATGAGTTTTTTGTTTCGCTGGGATGTAATTGAAGAGGATAACGCTTTTTTTGCCAGTGGTATCTTCATGGCCGGTCTTGCCTATGTACCCTTGTTGCTACTGCCGGCTACCTATCTCTCGACCACAAAGCTCATCTTTGTTATTGCCGCTGTGGCTATCTCAGATACTGCAGCCTATTTCGTTGGAACACGTTTTGGACATCATAAACTCTGGCCACGGGTTAGTCCCCAAAAAAGTTCCGAAGGTGCGGTAGGCAGTCTTGTAGCTTGTGTCATCTTTTGCTCCATTTATGGAGCTATCTATGGGAAAACGGGTTGGCTTTCTTTTGCTTTACTTGGCATTGCAGTTAACGCTTTTGCACAACTTGGCGATCTTTTTGAATCTGCCCTCAAGCGATCTGTAAATGTAAAAGATTCCGGCAACCTCCTGCCCGGTCACGGAGGTATTCTCGACCGTGCTGACAGCCTGCTCTTTGCTATGCCCATGGTGGCCGTAGTAGATCAATGGTTTTTCTTCTTTTAAGTCTGTTTACTTTACAATAATTGTACGGGGTCTGAAAACATGGCTGAACTCTGGCCCGACCAAGGCGGGCCATTTATTAACTATATTTCAGGGCCACCCAGTGAAGCGTGGCGACGAGAACAGGTGCATGGTCTTGTGCTGTTGGGTTCCACTGGCTCTATCGGCCGCAGCGCCATGGATGTGGTGGCGGCACATCCAGAGGCATTCAATATTGTTGGTCTAGCCTGCGCTCGTAATATCGAACGACTGGCAAAACAGGCCCTACAGTGGCGCCCGACATACCTGGCTGTGCTTGACGATGAAGCCGCCAAGGGCATTCAGGCTCTACTGCCTGACGACTATCATCCCAATATCCTTGTCGGCCGTGAAGGATATGCAACACTTGCCGCATTACCTGAAGCCTCTACCGTACTCTCTGCCCAAGTAGGTGCAGCTGGCCTGAATGGCACCCTGTCTGCTGTACTGGCAGGCAAGGTGGTCTGTCTGGCCAATAAGGAATCCCTAGTATTGGCTGGCGATTTAATTCGACGGATTTGTGCGCAGACTGGCGCGGTTATTCTTCCTGTGGATTCCGAGCACAATGCTATCTTTCAGTGTTTGGCAGGCCGTGGACAGGAAATCACCCGTCTTATTCTTACGGCTTCTGGCGGTCCCTTCAGAGGAAAAACAAGCCAGGAACTCCGCAGTGTAACACCCAAGCAAGCATTGCAACACCCGAACTGGAGCATGGGAGCCAAGATAACCATTGATTCAGCCACCCTTATGAATAAGGGGCTGGAGATCATTGAGGCATATCATCTTTATGGCGTACCAGCAGAACGGATAAAGGTACTCGTTCATCCACAATCAGTAGTGCATTCTTTGGTGGAACTAACAGATGGTAGTCAGATTGCACAATTAAGCACACCCGATATGCATTTAGCTATTGCAGCATGCCTTCTCTGGCCGCGTTGCAAATGTGTCAATGTCTCCCCCCTTGACTTAACTGCAAAAACTCTCACCTTTTACGAACCTGACGACGAAGTATTCCCGTGCCTAAATCTTGCCCGAGCAGCATTGGACGGACGTGGTGGCCGGTGTGTAGTCTTAAATGCCGCCAACGAAGCTGCAGTAGAACTTTTTCTCGCTGAACGATGCGGTTTTATGGATATTCCTCAACTGATTGCTGAAACGCTTAAGATCTACGACACTACAATGCCAGGACATCAATCTCTCTGTTCAACTTCAGCCGCCGTGACCAACGTCACAAAATCGTCTTTGGAGAAGGAAGCACAAACCCTTGCACGTCGTATTGCATCTCTTGACGAACAAAGCCGTGACAGGGTGTACTCAATGGCTCGCCATGGAGGTTTCACGTGCTGACCACAGTTATTGCTGTTATCCTTGTATTGGGTGGCCTTATTTTTTTTCATGAATTGGGACACTTCTCCGTGGCCAGGCTCCTTGGTATGGGTGTTTCCACATTTTCGTTAGGTTTTGGTCCGAAAATTCTTCGATACAAGAAAGGCAAGACGGAATACGCTCTCTCTTTGGTTCCTTTAGGTGGCTATGTGGCGCTGGTGGGCGAGAGCGACCCTGCGGAACTTCCTGAAGGTTTTTCAAAAAATGAAAGTTTTGCCCTGCGTCCAGCATGGCAACGTCTTCTTGTAGTGGCAGCAGGCCCAACAGCCAACATTTTACTGGCCTGGTTGCTATGCTGGATGCTAGCCCTTGGCTGGGGCACACCAGTGCCACTAGCACAAGTGGGAAGCGTACTCAAAGACAGCCCGGCAGACCAGGCAGGTCTTCTTCCTGGTGACACAATTCTAAGCATTAATGGCATTCCTGTGGATAGCTGGCAAAACATGGCCGACGTCATTGCTGCCGGAAACGGCACAGCACTGACACTGGTGCTATACCGGCCCGATCCAACTGTCGAACAGCATAACAAGGAACAAAATCGTATACCGGGACTACAAGGCAATGCCAAAGAATTGAGTGTAAGAGTAACTCCAAAGCGTTCTATCCGTAAAACTATATTCGGTGAGGAAGAAAATGCCTGGCTTATTGGCATTACCAGTTCCGGGGCAGTACGTCTTGTGGAGCACGGCGTTACAGCTGCAGCAGCTGCTGGATTCTACCAAACACTGGATATGTTGCATCTGACTTGGCAGAGCTTTGTTAAGCTGGCAGAACGTGTAGTCCCACTAGAGCAGGTAGGCGGTCCGATCATGATCATGCAAATGGTTGGGAAGCAAGCACATGAAGGTTTCCCCGGACTGCTTGCGCTAACTGCCCTTATCAGCATCAACCTGGGCATACTGAATCTCCTGCCCATTCCGGTACTAGATGGGGGTACCATTGTCTTCTGTTTATGGGAAATTCTCTTCCGTCATCCGCTCCATGAAAAAATCCAGGAATACTCCATGCGTATAGGAATTGCCCTGCTGGTCTTGCTCATGCTGCTGGCAACATACAATGATATTTTGCGTATCCTCAAAAACACCGGATGGTTCGGGAGTGGTTCATGAGCCAAGGTACCGGTCTGGAACTCATTCTCAATGCCGCTGAAGGGGCATTGCAGATTCTTATCACCGAAGATGAACATATCCTCTGCGCGCAAGAATGGAGGAGGACTGACAGAGCTACGGAAATTTTGACACCGGCACTGAAGGGAATGTGTACTGCCTTGGGCATACAACCTTCAGAGTTTCGACGCATTGCATGCATATGTGGGCCGGGTTCCTTTACAGGTATCCGTCTTGTGCTCGCCACAGCTGCAGCCCTGCGTCGTACCGGCAGGGCTCAACTCGCTGGACTAAACTATTTGCAAGCCCTGGCTACAACAGTAGTGCAACGTCGTTCGCTGCCATACGGAGTATATATTTGGACACTCACACATGCCCGGCGAAACCTCGTACACTGTCAACCATATATATCCTATGGGCCACGTATACCAGCACAACCGCTTGCAGAAGTGAAACTCTGCACGCCCCAAGAAGCAGTAAACCAAATTGATTCAACGCCAAAAATCCAACCTCAAGGTATGTGTCTTCCGCAATGTGTCTGGATCTGTGGCAGCGGCCTCTCCCGCAACCATGGCCTTTTTGAATCTTTTGACGGGATGGGAGAACTCCCCGTGTCGCCCAATGCACCAGTAGTTGCTTTGCCGGAGGTTTCCTCACCAGATTTTTTTGCCTTGTGTCTGCTTGCCCGCCACGGAGAATATTTCTATAACGATATTCAGCCCCTTTATGTGCGTTCCTGTGATGCCGTGGAAAATCTTCCCCATTTGGCCCCTAGACTGGGCATATCTGGTGATGAAGCTTACGCCGCACTACAGGCACAGTTGGCACGCACACCGCACAGTGAAATATAGAAACATTTGCGTGCGACAAAGGTCCAGTTATCACTATACAGAGCAAGACAAAGGACGTCCAGCAAGAACCTGCCGTGCTGCTCGTACATCGGCAGCTATCTGTTGTTTAAGCTCATCAGTAGAGGCAAAGCGTTGTTCATTGCGCAACCTCTCTACAAACTCCAGTCGCATGGTGTGGCCATACAAATTCTGACTGCCATCTAGCTCCAGAAGGAAGGTTTCTACACATAGTTCGTTTTCGCCAAATGTGGGCTTGCGCCCAACACTCGTGACAGCAGGCATACTGCGTCCATCCACTGAAGCTTGTGTAACATAAACACCTTCAGCAGGCAGTACAACTTCAGGCCTATGCTGATTGGCAGTGGGAAAGCCTAAGCTGCGACCACGTCCGTCACCATGCAGCACTTCACCACTAAACCCATGCCAACGCCCCAGCAGCGTAGCGGCTTTTGCTACATCTCCTTCAGCTATGAGTCTGCGTAAGGTCGTAGAGCTGACAACCACGGCATCAGCCATGACGGGAAGCAACTGTTCTACACGGAAACCAAGCAATGCTCCCAGTTCCTTCAATACACTCACAGAACCTTCCCTATTTCGGCCAAGTGAGAAATCATAGCCCACAACAAGATATCGTAGGCACATGGGTACAAGTATATCACGCACAAAAGTCCCTGCTTCCAATGAGGCAAGCCTGTGCGTGAAAGGCAATTCAAGCACATAGGGTACGCCCATGGCCTCCATCAGTGCAAAACGGTCTTCCCGCGATGTCAAAGGACAGTGCCCACGCTCGGGGAACAATACCTGGCGAGGATGCGGCCAAAAAGTCATGACCACAGGAGTAAGCTCGTCGGTGGCACTAACTTCGAGCAAGCGTCTGATTAGTGCCTGATGGCCCAAATGTACGCCATCAAAATTGCCAATAGTAAGAGCTGTTCCCTTCAAGGAGCTGAGTGCATCAACTGAATGGAGAATGTACATTTTTTACGGTACCGGAGCTGGAAAACTGGCTAAATAAGACGTTCAAAAAGAAACTTATATAGCTTGCGTAGGTAGAGCACCATCTTGAGCTGAATACTTCTTACTGCATTCGCATTCAGTACGGAGAACGAACACAGATGGCGAGAAACCTCACTGAAATCTTTATCTCCACGTGGTGCCAGCATAGCCCAATATTCAACAGCGCGCTGCAGCAGTTGGGTACTTTGTTCATCTGTATGCTTGCTACCATACGTAGCTCGAAATTCGTCAAACATACGATCGGCATCCTGCGGGAACGAACGTGCTAAGGCAAGACGCCACAGGGCCATGAACACTCCGCCTAGCTCGATTTTCATCTGTCTGCGACGTAAAAACTGGAATCGCCCAACGTGCAACAAATCCAGTGCCTCTGTAAAATCTGCATCAGACAACAGTGCATTAAAATTATCCAGTGCCCTACGCACAGCTTCAGCGGGAGCAGTATACGGCGTGGAAGATAAAAGGGATGTCTGACCGTCAAAAGCCTGCACGTCGACCTACCCTAAGATTCTCTGCCTGTTCCGGAATTCTGAAGTTCCTGGATACTTGCATCGGCAGCGTTAAAATGTTGCGATCGACGACGGCGTCTGTGCCGTGAGGTTCTGGGACTGGGGACATTTTCCTCATGAAGATCGGTTTGCTCTATTTTGCAGTCAAAAGCATTATCGCAAGCTACCGAACTTTCTGATTTTTCTTTCTTGCGTGAACGCCGGGAGCGCCAACGGCGCTCACCTCGGTTTGAGGCACCCGAATTATCCGGAAGGCACTGCATGTGCAAGGTCTTCTGATGATAGGCATCCAGAAGCATAGCTAGAAGGAGTCCATTGTCATCTTCATCTCCCTGTGTCGCTAACTCACGAGCTAGATGCGCATAACGCGCCACACGCATGCGTTCCAGGCCTGTGAGCATACGAAAACGCGATTCCAATAAGGCAGTTATCCGTGTAGACGCCACCCTGGAAACATCTTCATCCGTGGGGAGTGCAAGCTCCCGCAAGGCAAGTTTGTAATGCCTGGCTATACGTTCCAGCTCCATGCGTTGCATGACGTCAACCAATGAAATGACAGTACCAGCCGCGCCCGCCCTACCCGTACGGCCGGCACGATGAATATAGCTTTCATGATCTTCCGGAGGTTCATACAAGAAAACATGTGAAAGCCGGGGAATATCAATCCCCCTTGCAGCAACATCTGTGGCTACAAGGTATTGCAACCTCCCCTTGCGGATTTTTTCCAACACTGCTTCGCGTCTTGCCTGTGTGAGGTCGGCAGAGAGTTCATCAGCATTATAACCGAAGCCTTGCAACACTCCGGTTACATAGTGAACATTGGACTTGGTATTGCAAAAAATAATAGCAGACGCAGGGTTTTCTGTCTCAAGCAGACGGACTAGCGCACGATCCTTGTCCATGGGCTTCACTTCACAAAAAAGGTGCTGCACTTCAGCAACATACACCTCTTTACAGGAGAGAGAAAGCAAGGACGGCTCTGTCATGAATTCTCGTGCCAACATGAGTACATGCGGAGGGTAGGTAGCTGAAAAAAGGCACGTATGTATACAGCCGTCCGGCAGATAGCGCTGGATTTCCTTCATGTCTGGATAAAATCCGATGGACAGCATACGATCGGCTTCGTCAAAAACCAGCTCGCGCAAATCTCCCAGATCCAGCGTACGCCGCAGCAAGTGATCCAATACGCGACCTGGTGTACCCACTATAAGCTGTGCGCCCTCGTGGAGGGCCTCTACTTGTTTCTTATAGCCTACGCCACCATAGACGGCGGCTGTATGGATGCCAGTGTCTGTAAAGATAGCGACGGCTTCCCGTGCCACCTGTAAAGCCAATTCACGTGTTGGTGTGAGCACCAAAGCCTGTGGAGCCTTGAGTTCCGGAGAAATGCTGCACAAAAGGGGAAGCAGATAACACCCCGTCTTGCCACTGCCAGTGCGGGACTGTACCATGATGTCACGTCCTGTCAGTAAATAGGGCAAGGCAAGGGACTGCACAGGCATAAGGCTTTGCCAACCTGCCCGAGCACAGCCAGCACGCACACTTTCAGGTAGTGCCTCCAACGTCACGCGAGGCAAGGCATTCTCCGGTTCGGAAATCGCCATGGTGTCAACGGTGGGCTGTATCATTGTTATAACTGGCATTACGTTACATGTGGCACATCATAACAGGCGGCATCCTGATAACGCACATAGGCCGCACGCATATCCAGAACGACAAAGAACATATCCACTTTGTGTCTTTACATGCGTAGAGTTTGTTCAAAAAAACACTACGGCATGCAATGCGTGTCTTTTTTTTAGTTCATAATTGATTTCGTATATGAAAACTAATATAATTCAATGGTGTTATTTACGCAAGTTACCGTGGAATAAGCCGTTTGCTTGTGCTACTTGTCTTTCCCAGATACTTGCGAATAGAGCACTACCGTTGCATATGAGCATCCTTACCATCATAAGGCAAAGCATAAATGGAGAATTTCAGGGGGATCAGTATGGCCGCAGTTCAAGACAAACTTCATGCCCCTGATACAGCTTTTACTCCCGATTTCAGCAAGGGCCTTGTACCGGCCATTGCACAGGACTATGCAACCGGTGAAGTGCTGATGCTTGCCTATATGAATGAAGAGGCATGGCACAAAACCCTGGAGACTGGGGAAGCTCACTATTGGAGCCGTAGCCGTCATGAACTATGGCATAAAGGATCCACTTCGGGTAATATTCAAAAAGTACATGCATTACGTCTTGATTGTGACAGCGATACAGTACTGTTACTGATTGAGCAACTGGGTGGAGCTGCCTGCCATACTGGAAGACGCTCCTGCTTTTTCAAAGAATGGCGCAATGGGGCTGTGAACATTTGCTCACCACAGATATTTGATCCCAAACACGTCTATGGGAAATGACTACCCATCTGCAGACACAGTGCGACACGTTTCAAGTGAAGGACAGGATTATTATGCGCGAGGGAACCTCCCCCATCATTAAGCTTGGCGTACCCAAGGGTTCGCTAGAAGAAGCCACCATCAATCTTTTTGAGCGTGCAGGTTGGAAAATTCGCAAACATACCCGTAACTATTTTCCAGACATCAACGACCCCGAAATCGCTGCCTCGCTTTGCCGAGTTCAGGAGATTGGCGAATACATTGAGGCCGGAGTACTTGATGTAGGCATTACAGGCCTGGACTGGCTCATAGAACGGAATCATGAAAACGCGGTCATGCGCATAGCCGACCTAATGTATTCCAAGTCCTCCAATCGCCCCTGTCGCTGGGTGCTGGCTGTCGCTGGTAATTCTCCATATCAAAAACCAGCAGACCTCGCAGGCAAACGCATAGCTACGGAGCTGGAGGGG
Organism: Desulfovibrio sp.; assembly: GCA_017454325.1. Classification (GTDB taxonomy): domain Bacteria; phylum Desulfobacterota; class Desulfovibrionia; order Desulfovibrionales; family Desulfovibrionaceae; genus Desulfovibrio. The sequence goes on from JAFTDG010000055.1 coordinate 31,820, forward strand.
CTTACCCGCCGTTATTTTGAAAAAATTGGCATAAAAGTTGATGTATTCTATTCCTGGGGAGCTACTGAGGCCAAAGTGGTGGAAGGGCTGGCAGATGGCATTGTTGAGGTGACGGAAACCGGCACCACAATTCGCGCACACGGTCTGCGTATCATTGATGAAGTCATGATTTCCTATCCGGTGCTCATAGCTAACAAGATATCTTGGGAAAATCCCGTTAAACGCGCCAAAATCAAACAGCTCGATCTTCTTTTGCAAGGTGCGTTACGGGCCGAAAATCTTGTGGCGTTGAAGATGAATGCCCCGGCGCTCCATCTAGATGCCATCCTTGAAATGTTGCCTTCACTCAATTCGCCTACCGTGTCCCCCCTGCGTGACGCACGCTGGCTCTCCGTGGAGACAGTGGTACAGATTGACGTCGTGCGTGATCTTATTCCGCGTCTGCGTGAAGCCGGTGCCGAGGGTATCATTGAATACGCCCTGAACAAAGTCATCTGACCGTTATCCTGAAAAGGGATTCCACTAAAAGGAAATATGGTTCATGGACGACGCCAGCAAAGATTACCTTGAAAGCCTGCCGGAACTGCATTCCGGCGAGACGTTCTGCTTTGATTGCAATCCTGAGGTACCCTGTTTCAACCAATGTTGTGCGGAGCTTACTCTGCCTCTCACACCGTATGATGTACTGCGATTGCGCCGTCATATGGATAATATCGCCAGTGAGACTTTTCTTGCAAACTTCACCACTATGCGTTCTTTTCCAGATACAGGATTTCCCCTGCCCATGCTCCGTATGTTACAGGGGCCCGGTGAGCCTTGTCCTTTCGTGACTCCCGCTGGCTGTTCCGTATACGAAAACAGACCTGGTGCCTGTCGTTTCTACCCATTGGGACGTGGTACAAAAATGGGGAAACATGGTATTGAGGAACGCTTTTTTCTTGTGCAGGAACCTCACTGTCACGGTTTTGACAAAGGAACAGAACGTACTGCGGAACAGTGGTTGCACAATGAAGAATTATCTGAATACAATGCCGCCAACGACCGCTACATGCGCCTCATGGCCTTGGTACGAGCCACAGGTAAGCCCCTGGAGCCTCGTATGGCGACTATGGCTGTGCTCTGCCTTTTTCAGTTAGATAAATTCCGGGAACTCATTTCCCAAATGCACATCTTTGCCCATGTGGACGTACCTGCAGCGCGGCAAACATCCATAATGGCTGACAGTCTTGATGGCGATAAAGCTGCACTGGACTTTGCGCTGGACTGGATGGAATTGATCATCTTTGGTCAAAGCTCGCAACTATCCAAAAAATGATGAAGAGGAGCACTCATCTAGATATAATTCTTTTACAAATACTGTGAAATAGGCCATGATATTTGTAAACTAAAAGGCACACCAGGCAATATACGCATATCAGTTTATTATTTCACATAGTTATGGTATGCTGTTCTGTAGTTGTTATCATGTCAAACTACGGTCTTTTTGTCGAGGTATATGCCTCGGTATTGGCCAGAAACCTTGTAGCGGAGGAGAATATGAGTTTTGGCAGACAACTGTATGAATTTCTGCTGAGCAGCTCCCAGGCATACGCCAAATGGGATTTGGAAGTCTCCACTTCTATTCTGAAAAACAGAAAAAAACTGCTCATACTATTTGCATTGGCCGTGCCTGTTCTGGCGGGATGTTTTGCTGAAGCCTATGAATACCACGAGATGCTGGGTGGTAAATCAGCCTATGCCCCGGCTTTTTACACCACCACTATTTTTCTGGCCTCCATCGCTGTTGGCCTTGCTGCAGGCCTCATTACCGGGTGTATCGGTGCGGGAGGCGGTTTTATTATTACACCGGCGCTTATGGCTGTAGGTGTCAAAGGGATCCTCGCTGTGGGCACGGATCTCTTCCATATTTTTGCCAAAGCTATTATGGGCACAACCGTCCACAAAAAACTGGGCAATGTCTCTGCCAAACTAGCAGTGGCCTTTCTTGTCGGCTCCATCGGCGGCACCTTTATTGGAGGTGCAATTAACAAAGGCCTGTACAATGCCGACCCTCTGCTCTCAGAACTTTTCATCAGCACTATTTATGCCGTCTTGTTGGGTTTTTTAGGTTTTTATGCTCTGTTTGATTTTTGGAAAAGTACTCGTGGCACAGCTGCCACCCAGACAGCACAAGCCAGTGGAAATGCCGGAATGACTGGTCTTTCGGTCAAACTTCAAAGTCTTACGCTGCCGCCCATGATCACCTTTGATGAAGACCTTGTTCCTGGTGGTCGTCGCATTTCTGGCTGGATTGTTGCTGCAGGTGGTGTCTTTGTGGGATTGCTGGCTGCAATCATGGGAGTAGGCGGTGGTTTTGTGACCTTTCCCATGTTTGTATATATATTCGGCGTGTCTTCCATGACCACAGTAGGTACAGATATTCTACAGATTATCTTCACCGCGGGCTTCGCAGCTGTAGGACAATATGCCATCTACGGCTATGTATTCTATACTCTGGCCATTGGCATGTTGCTTGGCTCTCTACTGGGCATCCAGATCGGCGCATTAACCACAAAGGCTGTCAAAGGTGTCCATATCCGAGGATTCTATGCGGTTTCTATCATAGCTGGTTTCATCAACCGTGCTGCAACGCTGCCTAAAAAGTTGGTAGAAATGGAAGTGCTAAACTGGACGCCCGGCGTTGTGAATACTATTGAACAGGTGGGCAACGTGATCTTTTGGGTTGTAGTTGCCGTATTTGGTCTCTGGGTTTTCAGCAAGTTCTTCCTCAACCTTGGCAAACTCAGAGGGGAGGCATAACATGCTCATTCACGAAAAAGCCCCCTTTATGAGGGGCAGCCTGCTGCTTATTTCCTTTCTTGTGCTGTTCTTTATCCTTCTTACACCCGTTATGCGCGATGAAAATGGCAATCACCTAACGGGACTACAATACGCCGACAATGTATTTAACGAACTTTCCAAGGGATCTTCCTATTTTATCCCCACTGTACGCAAGAGTCTTGATACCGTAAACGGCAAGGTAGTAACTGTCTCTGTTGCCTTAAAAAAGGCAGACCTAACCCCCATTGCTGTGATGGCCCTGCAGAAATCTGGCGCCAGCGACGTAAAGGAAGAAAACGGCAAAGTGACATTTACCGGTGATTTAGGCAAAATACTTACTTCTGCCACTGATGACGCAGATCATCTATATCATAATCAAGCAGAACCTGTGTCGCAGAAATATAACGGTGAGAATGCTCTCAAGGTAACCTCTGCATGGTGGTATACTCTGTCACCCGCCATCAAAGAGCTACAGAAGCAACGACTTATCCCAGAAGCACAGGTAGTGGATCAAGTACTACGCCGAGCCATAGAGCCAGGCAACAATTTCTTCAGTGTAACCCCGGCCAGGGTAGCTGACCATATCTGGCTTTTGGTCGCCATGTTGTTATTTTATATCATTTATACGTTGTGGTATGGATTTGCGATTTTTGAACTATTTGAGGGCATTGGTCTTGCCATGACAAAGTCCAAGGTAAAGCAGGAAAGCTAACTGGTTACAATTCTAAACTGCGATTTGCTATGGGCACCCCATACAGGGGGGGCCCATATAATTCTTCTTTGGGGAAAAAAAAGATTCCCAGTGACGGGGGCTTTTGTCTCGAATGGTTTTTTGTAGATTATTTTTTGGATCACCGTAGCGATGATATTATGTCCAGTCTCTGGAATGCAAAAAAGCAAGATCCCTTAGTAGAAGCTCAAAACAGCGGATCTACCATCACATTAACGTGTTGTCTTTCACGAAAAGGCGAAGCCGTTGAAATGCGCATTGAAGGCCTTTTACGCAATGTACAGGGTCGAGAAGCGCAAGTTTTTGTGCAAAGAGTGACCACCTTAAGTGGCAAAAACAAGGATCCCGACGACCATTTTGAATTTTCATTTCAGATTGCCGCAAGCCATGGTGAAAACCAGGGGACACGAATGGGTGCTCGGGGAATAGGGCTCATTCTCAAAACTGAGGATAACAATGACGGGACGTTGCGCACTCTAGACCTGCGCTTCCCCCACAATTACACTGTCCGCCCCCTGCGCAAAAACAAACGCTACGTCTGGAATAACGAGCATACCCGGCTACTCAGCGTACTGCTTATCGACAAACCTCCGTCTACACGAGAAGAACTGGCGACGCTCTTGCGAACGCAGCAAAAGGATAGTCTCCTGGCAAGTCAGCTTATTGACATTTCTGCTGGGGGTGCTTGTATATGCCTTCCTGAAGAGGTTGCTCGGCCATCCTTTTCAACCGGTGCCCTCTATATTGTTTTTTTCATTCCAAGCTTGGCTACAAAATCAGATTTTCCTTTTGTCTTTCTTGCTAAACGCCTGGGACTCGGTAGGGAGCAGTGCTTGCATGGAACAGCCGTCCGTTTGTGTTTCACAGATGAACTTAACTGGACATATCATCATCAACTACTCAAATGGACCCCTATTGAACTAGATGGTTCAACACGCCTACGTGATTGCTTACTACTCTATAATAATGATAACAGCTTAACACCATAAGACTAAACCATCTTATACCACTTTGGCATTTAATATGCATATTTTGTGATATCCGTATCAACGCGGCAATTTTGACATTACGCTTACAAATGGCAAGCATAATAAAAGGATATCACCATGAAGATCACCGGATTTACCCCCTCTGACATCTTTTCCTTTCCCATGTTTGAAAAGGACGCAGCTGTTTCTACCACAGCATCTCATGATGTGGTCAATCTTCAGTCTCTGAACATGATAGATATGGATGATACTGAAGCCAATGCACTGCTAAATGAAACTATTGGCATAATTAGTCAGGACCACTTTGCAGCTCTCTCCGTCCACGGGGGATTAACAGAAAGCCGTGTTGCCGAACTCTTGAGCCTTTGACAATACCTCATCTTCCGCAGCCTATAACCTATTACTATTTCAAGACCTGCGTACTTTGTAAACACAAGGTATTCAGGCCTTGTTGTTTTCTGCAATTTTCTATAAAATTTCTTAATAGTATATGTGGCTAGCCTGCCGTATTGACAATATGCTCTAACAGTTGCGATATGGTGCTTGCCAGAGCGGCCTCTTTCAAGTAAATTAAAACTTTATGTTGTTTCGCTGTGAACAAATCAATCCAGCAACAATGGGTCATATACTATTGAGGATGAGGCATGAAGAATACCCTTCCCTATCCGACAAATCAGGCTACTGCCCCCAAACACGCCGAAGATACCTGCACTTCCAGCTTCAATCGGCATCGCTCTAAGCTTGCCTTTGACCGCCTAGTTGAAATGGGTGCTAAGATGGGGATGGAAAATCCCCTTTTTCTCTGTCATGAACGTGCTGCCAAGGCTACGACGCTCATTGGAGGCAGAGAATATCTCAATTTTTCAACATATGATTACCTTGATATCAATGCACATCCAGAAATCACCGACGTTGTAACTAAAGCGGCAGCCTTGTATGGTACATCAGCTGGTGCCAGCCGCCTCGTCGGCGGTGAACGCCCCCCACACCGCGAACTAGAGCACGCCCTCGCAGATTTTTATGGGGTGGAAGACTGTATCGTCTACGTAAGTGGTCATGCCACCAATGTCTCTACATTGGGTTTCCTGTACGGTCCCCGTGACGCTATTTTCCACGACGGACTGGCACATAATTCACTGGTACAAGGGGCAAGGCTTTCAGGCGCTGCACGTTTTTCTTACACACATAATGATTGTGAAGCTCTTGAATTACTTCTCAAGACAAGGCGAGCAGAATATAAACGCGCAATCATAGTAACTGAAGGGCTTTTTAGTATGGATGGCAACATCCCAGATCTGCCCCGCATCATAGAACTGAAAAAAAAGTATGATTGCATGCTTCTAGTAGATGAAGCCCACTCACTGGGAGTTCTCGGCAAAACTGGTCGTGGTGCGCATGAATATTTCGATATTGATCCCACTGAAGTAGACATGTGGATGAGCACACTCTCCAAGTCTATGTGCGGTTGCGGTGGTTTTATAGCTGGCCGGCACGATCTTATTGAATTCCTGAAATATGGTTCCCCTGGTTTTGTTTTTAGCGTAGGCATGCCGCCCATTGTAGCCGTAGCTTGCCGAAAGGCACTAGAAATACTAATACGTGAGCCTGAACGTGTGCATAAATTACAGAAAATATCACAATTTTTTGTACATTACGCCTCAGAACTCGGGTTGGATACCGGTTCTGCCCAGGGATATGCCATAGTGCCTATCATGATTGGTGATGCCATGGTTGCAGGTTTTTTGGCCAATGCACTGATAAAACGCAATATCTATGTGATGCCAATCACATTTCCAGCCGTAAAAGAAGGCACAGATCGCCTACGTTTCTTCCTTTCTGCTTCGCATACGGAAGAGCATATTCGTAAAGCTCTGGATGCAGTAAAAGAAGAGCTGCCCATAGCATGGGAAAATGTGAAAAGATATATGCGTGAGCATGCCAATGAGCAGTAACGAGGCGCCAGCAGTTGCCTATGTACTGCTCTGGTTTCCACTTTCTTCAGAAACATTTATTTTCCGCGAAGTTGTGCAGCTTATGGCTGCGGGTCTGCCCATACGCGTCTACTCAATGTATGGAGAGCGCGTCGTTGGATGCAGCAAGGAAATGCGAGCATACCCTGGCTATGTGCAACGCATGGGTGTGAAAGCCATAGGACAAATTTTCTGTGCGTTTTTCAAATTCCTGCGTAGTGCGCCGCGTAAAGTTATATGGCTTCTACGCCGGGGTTTTTTCCATCGCATGCGCAATCTTGAATCGCTGGGAGAAAATCTCTGGTGCTTTATGGCCGGTTTTTTACTGGCAGAATTGTGTATCCGCGACGGCATAAAGCTCATCCACGCCCCGTGGGCAAACGGACCGACTACAGCAGCATGGGTTGCTTCACATTTAACAAACATTCCTTATGCTTTCACTGGACGGGCTGGCGACATATATCCTGAAGACGGGTTACTTCACGAAAAATCAACAGATGCACTATTCATCCGCACCAATAACCACGCCAATGTTGACTGGCTGCGTCGTTTTTGCCCTGCTGGCCAAGAGACGAAAATTCATACCGTTTATAATAGCCTGACCTTCAATCCAAGTGGCTCATGTGCTATTGCTATGCGCCCCCCTTACCGTCTGTTGGCCGTAGGACGCTTTGCCCGCACCAAGGGTTTTCCTGATCTCTTAACGGCCATAGCCCGCCTTGTTCGGGAAAATGTGCCCGTGAGCCTCACACTTGTCGGGGATGGCCGCTGGCGTCGCAAACTTACCAAGATGCGTGACCGTTTAGGCCTCAAGGATATTGTTAACATGCCTGGATTCATTCCGCACGACCAGATATGTAATTATATGCTCGACCATGACATGCTTATAATGCCAAGCGTAGTGCATGCAAATGGAGACAGGGATGGCATCCCCAATGTAATCATGGAAGCGCTCTCGCATGGCATGCCCGTTATTGCTACTGACGTATGCGGTATTGCTGAAGTAATCCATAATGAAGAGACAGGCCTGCTAGTACCACAGCGTAACCCTCGTACTCTGGCTGATGCCATCCGCAAAATGCTTGCCAATAGGGAGCAAGCACTGCATATGGCTGAAACGGGGAGAAAACTGGTAGCAGAAATGTTTGATAGTAAGCGTAATATTGCAAAACTGTTGCAACTATACACTAATGAATGTGCACGCTGCTGGCATGCTGAACCACAAAAAGCCGCCAGAACAGACGGAGCTGCAGCTGAAGGCCATGCATGAATCACCGCCGGGTAGTATATCTCGTCGTAAGTCTTGATGTCGAAGAAGAAGGACTTTTTGGAGGAAACTACGCCCGTCGCAACTATACAACGACCAATACGGTTGCGCTTGAACATCTTGTGCCACTGTGTCGCATTGGGGTTCGGCCCACACTATTCTGTGCATACAGTGTGCTGACGGATTCCTCCTCGCGTGACAGGCTTGCCCGCTTGTGTGAAGATCATGGGGTAGAGCTTGGAGCACACTTGCATCATTGGAACACGCCCCCATTATCCCTGCATGGAAACGATTCTTCCCTACCAGACATAACAACAGAGGTTCCTGCTGCAGGAGTACACCCTACCCTTTTGGCTGAAAAGCTGTTTACCCTTATGAAAGCAGGGCAAAGCATACAGGGCACGCAGATGACTTCCTTCCGTATGGGACGCTGGGATGCCCAACATTCCTTATGGCCATTATTGGCACAGGCCGGAATATTGGTAGATGCCTCTGTCCGTCCCTTGCACAGTGGCAGCACAGCTTCGGCCGGTCCTGACCACTTTGATGCCCCCAATACACCTTACTGGATCCCGACACCAAAAGGTAATCTCTTTGAAGTACCGCTGACTGTAACGCCATTGTTTCAGAAATTGCCCGCCCTTTTACGCCGTATCCCTGCTAAAGCAGGGATACAAATACGTGCCAGTTTACGACACTGGGGTGTAATGGCACTACTACCTGTGTATCACCCTCTATGGGCCATGAAATTTGTTACGTCACTGTATCTAGCGCGCGGTGGTCAAGTGCTTTCACTCACTTGGCATTCTTCCGAAATGATGCCTGGCTGCACACCGCATCTACCCGACAATGACGCAGTACAGTGCCTTCTGCGTAAGATTGACGACTGGCTTGAATGGTTACATACACACTACACGATACGTTGTCTGACCATGAGTGAGCTGATGAAAGAACTTGGGCCTACGTCACCAACATTTCAAGGCATTGGTGACTGGACCAGCATAAACATCTAGCATAACTTTAGGACCAACCATAATATGGTGACAGCTCAACATCCAGACATGTTTTTCTTTTAAGCAGAAGATATGCCATCCAAACAATATAGCTAGGTATTATCAGTTTTGTCACGGAGTCTTGCCATGTTGAAAACAACATTTTCGGGCAAACATCCCATCTTTTCGTCTGGATTACCCCATGTTGCCTATGTCCTTCTATGGTATCCCCTGTTCACACAACCCTTTATATTTCGCGAAGTTGAAGGCCTCAAGAATTTGCTGCCCCTTTCCGTATACAGTTTGTATGGATATAATCTGCGTCACTGTTCCACTGAAATGCGTGCGGCAGCAAATGAAACCCACACCTTCGGTATACGAACGCTGATACCTGTATTGGCAGAGTGCTTTCACTTTCTCGCGTTGCAACCATTACGTTTCATGCGACTGCTGAAACATACACTTTTTTATCACTGGCACAGTTGGGAAATGTTGGGAGAAAACCTCTGGGCCTTCTTCATTGGCCTATACCTAGGCCGTCTTTTTCAAGAAGCTGGCATTGACATGATATATGCGCCATGGCCCCGAGGTACGGCTACTGCAGCATGGGTAGCATCGCAAATTTCTGGTATCCCCTTTGCCACAGCAGCACGTGGTGATAATTTAGAACCGGCAGATCCGGACCTTGGTGCCAAACTGACAGCTGCCAGTTTTATACGAGCCAATAATGCAGCAGACAAGCAGCGTATTGAGCAGTTCGACAAAGGTCAGGCCAAGGGGAAGGTGGAACTCATTTATAACAGCCTGACTTTACCTCCAGACACATTCAGAGAACCATCGCAACCAATACCGCAGCTCATGCCGCGTCCAGTGCAAATTCTAGCACTGGGCCGATTTGATGTTACCAAAGGTTTTGACATACTCATTCAGGCATGTGCAATCCTGCGTAACAAGGGGCTTGACTTCAGACTCACTTTGGCTGGCGGAGGAGGTACCGTTATGGGACTGGGACGCATGGAGGCACAAATTCTGAAACTCCGCAGAGAGTTACAGCTAGAGAATCTTGTGCATTTGCCAGGACTTGTCTCCCATAACGAGCTCCCCAACATGTTGCATGCGCACGATATCTTTGCCGCTCCCTGTATTGTTCACTCTTCAGGGCGTCGCGACGGCATTCCCAATACTGTCATTGAAGCCCTAGCATACGGCCTACCTGTGGTGAGTACCACGGTCAATGCTCTTCCTGAGGTTGTACGCAATAATGAAACCGGATTAGCTGTGCCTCCGGGGGATCCATCAGCTCTCGCTGATGCCCTTTTACGTCTAGCTGACGACGCCCCCTTGGCAGCTCGACTGGCCCGCAACGGAAAAGACTTGGCACTAAAAATGTTTGATCCTGATCGTAACAACCAGCAGTTAGCAGATATATTCATAAGGTATTACACACAGCAGGAGAGTACATGTGCGGCATAGCAGGCATTTGCCGTCTAGACAACACCCCCCTTACACCTAGTTCCACCCGCTGGGTGATAGCTATGACAGACCGTATGGTCCACCGTGGACCAGATGGGCAAGGGGTCTGGACACATGGTCCTGTAAGCCTTGGTCATCGGCGACTTTCCATCATTGACTTATCGGGCGGTAGTCAGCCAATGCATAGTCATGATGGACGATTAACCGTCGTATTTAACGGTGAAATCTATAATTTCCCTGAACTCAGGAAAGAACTCATTGCCGCAGGTCACCGTTTTAGAACACAGTCAGATACAGAAGTTCTTCTTGAGAGCTATCGTCACTGGGGAACGGATTGTCTATCCCACTTTGACGGAATGTTTGCCTTCGCCCTTTGGGACGCTACACACCATCGACTATTTTGTGCACGTGATCGTTTTGGAAAAAAACCTTTTTTTTATACAGTACAACACGGTCAGCTGTATTTCGCCTCGGAGCTTTCGGCACTGGAACAAGTTAAGGAGCTTCAGTTTACGATAAACCCTCAATCCGTCACTCGCTACCTTGCCTATGAATATGTACCCGCCCCGCAAACCATGTATGCAGAAGTGTGCAACCTGCAACCCTCGCATCTTCTCCTGCTGGAACACGGGGATATACATATTCGTCGATACTGGGATATGCCCATTCCAGACGAGCAAGATACACGAGATATAACTACACTATGCGAAGAGCTGCGCCACTTAATGACACGTGCAGTGCAAATGCGCATGATCAGTGACGTCCCGCTTGGTGTTTTTCTTTCAGGAGGTATTGATTCCACCATCATAGCCGGCCTCATGGCCACCCAGTCATCAGCCCCAATCAAGACATTTTCCATTGGTTTTACCGAATCCGCATATGACGAATCTCGCTACGCACGTACCGCTGCCAAGACTTTTAGTACAGACCACCATGAACATGTACTCTCAGCAAAAGACTGCGCGGATATCCTTCCCGGCATTATCAACGGTATGGATGTACCCATGGCCGACGCTTCAGTAGCGCCCACATGGTTACTTTCCAGTGTCACACGCGAGAAAGTCACCGTCGCTTTGGGCGGCGACGGTGCGGACGAACTTTGGGCAGGGTACGAACACTACATCGGTTTCAAGATTGCAGAATGGTATAATAAGCTGCCAAACAGCTTGCGCCGCCATATCATTGAACCTCTTGCGCAAATACTTCCTTCTTCTGCGGGCTATATCAATCCCCGCCTTGCCGTACAGACATTTTTACAGGCAGCTCATGCGCCAGCTTGGCAGCGTGTGCAAAGCATGCTCACAGCTTTGACTTTAGATATGCAAAGAGAGGTCCTTTCCGCATCCTTTGTGTCACAGATTCCTGATTTTTTCTCTCCAGAAATACTCTTTGCTCCAACGCATACACAATACAAGCACTGGTTGCCCCGTGAAGCCGCTTCTCCTCTAGCGCGAGCTTTTCATGTCTATGTACGTCAGTTTTTACCAGAAGATATCCTTGTCAAGGTCGATCGGTGCTCTATGTTGCACAGCTTGGAAGTCCGCGCACCGTTTTTGGACCGGGACGTGGCGATATTTGTTGCGCGCCTGCCAGTGCGCTACAAGTTGCACGGATTCAAGCGTAAATGGTTACTTAAGAAGGCATTTGCCGATCTGTTGCCAAATGAAATTTTGCATCGTAACAAACGTGGCTTCCAAATCCCCGTAGCACAATGGCTCCGAGGTCGTATGCGTCCACTTATGGAAGACATGCTTAATGTTGACACGTTACGAAAACAAGGAATTTTTAACCCTCAGGCTGTACGAAAACTAATGGATCTACACATTTCTGGCCTGACAGACCTACGTAAGCCTCTATGGACATTACTGGTTTTTCAACTTTGGTGGCAAGCTCACAAAGCTTGAGCTCATACACATTAAGTTAGTTCTAAAAGAACTCCCTTGCCAGCTCTGGAAAAATGCGTATATCTGGCATAAACACATCATGCACCACTCTCTTTCTTGGGAGCACATATGACAAGCCAGTTAAAAACAGTTCTCCTTCTTGCCCTGTTATCCGGCATCATCATTATTTTGGGCGGCATGCTGGGCGGACAATCCGGTGTAATCTTTGCTTTCGGCCTTGCCCTACTGATGAATCTGGGCAGCTACTGGTATTCTGACAAAATCGTACTCTCTATGTACCATGCACGAGAACTTGCACCTGAAGAAGCCCCCCAACTCCACCAGATTGTAGCAGAGCTTGCCCGTAATGCAGGCATCCCCAAACCGAGAGTCTGCGTGGTGCCTGAAGAAACTCCTAATGCTTTTGCCACCGGACGAAATCCAGAAAACGCAGTTGTTGCCGTAACTGAGGGGATCTTACGTCTGCTTTCCTTTGAAGAACTTCGCGGAGTATTGGCACACGAAATGGGACACATTGCCAACCGCGATATTCTTATCCAGACTATTGCTGGTGTTATGGCCTCCGCGATAGTCACTTTGGCAAATATTTTTCAGTTTACTGCTATTTTTGGGGGACACCGTGATGGCGAAGGCGGTAGCGGCAACCCTTTTGCCGCACTAATACTAGCCTTATTGGCTCCCATGGCAGCAGGGATTATTCAGATGGCCATCTCGCGTTCAAGAGAATTCTTGGCTGATGAAACCGGTGCACAAATTAGTGGACAGCCGCTCGCTTTGGCCAGCGCCTTGCACAAACTGGCAGTACAAAGCGGTCAAATTCCCATGCATTCAGGTAATCCCAGTACGGAACAGATGTTTATAGTCACCCCCATGTATGCAATGGGCGGAATGGCAAGTCTTTTCAGTACACATCCACCCATTGAAGAGCGTATCCGCCGTCTTCAATACATGGCGACCCGTTTTCATCAAGGACATTGAGGCGAATAGCATGATAATATTGCGAATTTTTTCCTCCTTAATGGCCCTAGTATTTCTTAATGCCTGTGCTACTCAAAGTAAAGATACAGAGCTCCTTCCTACTCCTGAAGAGTGCCCTTTTATTTATGTAGCTGCACCAGGCAATTATATTATTGACATTGCCAGCGGAGCTGAAGTTATTCTTGATCCCGCTGTACAGGATTTCGAATTGTTTTGCGATGCCGATGTGGCCCGTAAAGCCGTAAACAGAGGGATACATAGTGGAGATCTACCAGAAGGAGATTGGCGTATTTATCGTCTTGATGGTCAAATGGAAGATTTAGGACAATGTATAGGCGACGGAAGATTCATGCTCAGCCGCATGGGACAAATTGTAGACTGGGTAACCGACCAGCCTTCCGTAGAATAACCCTGATATCTTCCCACTTTCCAGTGACGGCGAAGTGTGCTAGGAACGATAGTCTGCGTTCAGGCTTACATACTCATGCCCTAAATCTGATGCCTGAAAATCATAGCTGCCCTTTCCTGCTCCCAAAGTAATATCTATCTGGATATCCTTGTCTTTGAGCAGCATGCCTAAAGCTTCTTCCTTATCATCGTTGACAGGTTGGCCCTTGTGGAAACGTTCAATCCCACAAAGGCTAAGGCTGACTTCGTCTGGATTGAAGTGAGCTCCGCTGTAGCCTACTGCGGTAACAATACGACCCCAGTTGGCATCACCACCATAGATGGCCGTCTTGACCAGTTGAGAATGTCCCACAGAGCGCGCCACAAGTCTGGCATCAGCGTCGTCCATAGCTCCATGTACATGGATATGGATTACCTTTCCCGCCCCTTCTCCATCCATGACCAACATATGTGACACCATAGACAGAAGTTCCGTCAAAGTGTTCTCAAACGCTTCCAATGCATCCCTTTTGCTTACCGCCACGCCAGAGGCTCCATTGGCAAGTCCTAGTATGGTATCATTGGTGGAAGTATCTCCATCCACACTTACACGGTTAAAGGTAGCCTCAACAGCACGTCCAAACATGGCTTGCCACTGTTCACGGCCTATTGCAGCGTCAGTAAGGACAACACAAAGCATAGTGGCCATGTTAGGACAAATCATACCAGCGCCTTTTGCCATAACCGTCAACCGTACCCAACCTCCATCCAAACTTACTTCACGCATTGCAAACTTAGGGAAAGCGTCCGTAGTCATGAAGGCCCTCGTGAAGCCCTCGGCATCGCGCGTACCAAGGCTCTCGATCAGTGCAGGCATGGCCGCAGCCCACAGATCCATTTTAAGCTGCGCACCAATAACTCCAGTAGAAATGGGTAATACAGCTTCTGGTGCTAAGCCTAATCGCTCTGCCACCATACGTTGTGTCGTCCTGCAATTTACAACCCCCTGTTCTCCTGTGCATGCGTTAGCCTGACCGGAATTGGCAATCACAGCCTGTGCAGTTCCATAATTACGTAAAATCTCTCTGCAAATATGTACTGGAGCAGCACAGAACACGTTTTGCGTAAACAAGGCTGCAAGTACAGCCGGGCAATCCGACACTATTAAACCTAAATCATCCCGGCCTAGCTTCTTGAATCCTGCCTCCGCCGCTCCAGCACGGAAGCCTTTGGGTAAATCGTCAAACATATGTTGCTCTCCCTAGCATGTAGCGGAAGTGGTTTTCTTCTAATACCAGAGATGCGCCGTTGTCGGCGCATCTCTACTTTATACTCTTTCAAAAAAGAATGCGAAAAAAACGGAATCCTTCTCAAAAGATATTCGTGTTGCTCCAATAAAAATTTTAGCTTCGCGACTTTTGAATTTCATCAGAAATGGCTTGGGGTACACGTTCATAGTGATCAAACTGCATGGTGAAAGTAGCCCGTCCCTGGGTACGAGAACGCAAATCAGTCGCATAACCAAACATAGAGGCCAAAGGTACTTGCGCTCGTACGCTTTGCACTCCACCCGCCCGAGCATCCATATTCTGTACACGGCCACGACGCCCATTAAGGTCACCCATTACGTCACCCAGGTATTCTTCAGGCGTGACCACTTCCACATCCATAATGGGCTCCAGTAGTACGGGACTTGCCTTTTTCATAGCGTCCTTGATAGCCATGGAGCCTGCTACATAAAACGCCTGTTCAGAAGAGTCCACCTCGTGGTACGAACCAAAGACCAGATTGACCTTAACGTCAACCACTGGGAATCCCGCTAAAACGCCGGACTTAAGGGCATCTTGGATGCCTTTATCTACCGCAGGAATATACTCCTTGGGAATGACCCCGCCGGTGATGGAATTGATAAATTCATATCCCTTGGCCGGATTGGGTTCCACCTCAATGACTACATGTCCGTACTGGCCACGGCCACCAGACTGTTTTGCGTACTTAAGGTCAGACTTGGAAGGCTTGGATATAGTTTCGCGATAAGCCACCTGCGGCTTGCCCACATTGGCATTGACGTTAAATTCACGAGTAAGGCGATCAACAATAATCTCCAAATGCAATTCGCCCATACCGGCGATGAGCGTCTGATTAGTCTCTTCATCGCCTTTTACACGAAAAGAGGGATCTTCCTTCGCCAGCTTATTAAGTGCCGCAGATAGTGCGTCACGGTCAGCTTTTGTCTTGGGTTCAATGGCAACTTCTATGACTGGCTCGGGAATATTGAGAGATTCAAGGATAACCTCACGTTTTTCATCACAAAGAGTATCCCCAGTTGAGGCATTCTTCAATCCAACCAATGCCACAATATCACCTGCACCAGCCCATTTGACATCTTCACGTTTATTAGCATGCATTTTGAGAATACGGCCGATACGTTCACGTTTTGTAGTATTGGCGTTGTAAACTGTCATGCCTGATTCCAGATAGCCAGAATAAATGCGGAAGAACGACAGGTGACCAATGAACGGGTCAGAGAAAAGCTTGAAAACCAAGCCGGCCAAAGGCTCTTTATCATCACAATGGCACTCAACAATCTCATCTTCATTGCCCGGCACATGGCCAGGCGTGGGTGGAATATCCACAGGGGAAGGAAGATAGTCTACCACGGCATCAAGCAGAGGTTGTACGCCCATGTTACGAAAAGCAGAACCCAGCAGTACAGGCACGATATTACGAGCAATGGTAGCCTTGCGTATGCAGGAGATAATCTCTTCTTCCGTGAGGGTTTCTCCACCAAGATATTTCTCCAGCAGGGCTTCATCTTCCTCTGCGACCGCTTCCAAGAGCTCGTGATGTTTTTCATCAAATAGCGCTTTCATTTCGGAGGGAACATCCTCCACAGAGAATTGAGCGCCTTTTGTGGACTTATCAAACCGGATAGCATGGCCACGTACCAAGTCAACCACACCCTCAAATTTATCTTCACTTCCTATAGGAAGCTGTAAAGGTACGGCCTTGGCGCCAAGACGTTCGTGAATCATATTCACACAGCGAAAGAAGTCTGCCCCGATACGGTCCATCTTGTTGACAAAACAGACTCTTGGGACATGATAGCGGTCAGCCTGACGCCAAACTGTTTCTGACTGCGGTTCCACGCCTGCCACGGCATCAAACACACACACTGCACCATCCAAAACACGCAGAGAACGTTCTACCTCAATGGTAAAATCCACATGTCCGGGAGTATCAATGATGTTGATACGACAGTCTTTCCAAAAACAGGTGGTCGCGGCTGATGTAATGGTGATACCGCGCTCTTGTTCCTGTTCCATCCAGTCCATGGTAGATTCGCCGTCATGCGTTTCGCCAATTTTGTGATTAACGCCGGTATAAAAGAGAATGCGCTCAGTGGTGGTGGTCTTGCCAGCGTCAATATGGGCCATAATGCCAATATTACGCTGCTTGTCTACGGGGGTGGTGCGAGACACGGTAGTTCCTCCCTCAAAACGGTCCCTCAGCTTAAAATCTGGGGCATGCCGTTCCGACTGCGGATGCTTTTGTGGTGTAAAGGCGACGCCGCTTCCTAGCGGACGCGGCGTCGTGTATCAAGCTGACAAAGGAAGGTTCGCATTACCAGCGGTAGTGGGCGAAAGCCTTGTTAGCATCGGCCATGCGGTGTGTATCTTCACGCTTCTTTACCGCACCACCGCGCCCGTTATAGGCATCCAGCAGTTCAGCGGAGAGCTTAGCGGTCATGCCTTTTTCACCGCGGGAACGGGCATAGTTGATAAGCCAACGGATGGAAAGGGAAACCTGTCGCTCCGGCCGCACTTCCATGGGCACCTGATAGGTTGCTCCACCCACACGGCGGGCCTTGACTTCCATATGTGGTTTCACATTGTCCAAAGCCTTTTCAAAGGCACGCATCGGATCTTCGCCGGTCTTTTCAGCTAGTGCTTCCAGAGAACTATAAAAAATTTTTTCGGCTGCGCCTTTTTTGCCATTGTACATAAGCCGATTCACAAATTTAGTGACAAGCCGGCTGGAATACATAGGATCGGGCAGCACTTCCCTCTTGGGGACAGGACCTTTACGTGGCATGGGGTTACTCCTTACATAAGGAAACGGCGTCACCAACCCCGCATCATCAGCGCACTAAAGCAGCCGGATGATACATGGCGCACGCCAATGATAAAAAAGTTATTTGGGACGTTTTGCACCGTATTTAGAACGGCTTTTACGACGATCTGTCACACCAGAAGTATCAAGTGTACCACGGACAATGTGATAACGAACACCGGGCAGGTCTTTCACGCGACCTCCACGGATAATCACCACAGAGTGCTCCTGCAGATTATGGCCTTCGCCAGGGATGTAGGCCGTAACTTCGATGCCATTTGTTAAACGCACACGAGCGACCTTACGCAAAGCAGAATTCGGCTTTTTGGGAGTTGTGGTATACACGCGTGTACAAACGCCCCGACGCTGCGGGCAAGCCTGCAGAGCTGGGGTTTTTTTGCGTTTCACCACGGCCTTCCGCTCAATGCGGATAAGCTGATTAATCGTGGGCATGAATGCTTCCTCCATAGAATTAGTTTGCACATGGGTACCTTCATGACAAACTTTTGAGCGGTAATCCATAGCCTGTCCTGGCTCCTCTGTCAATAGAGGGCACAGAATACTAGCTATTCTTCTTCCAGCGCTTCAGCAAAACGTACGCGCAAGGCATACATTTTAGTCTTAGTATCCAACAGTTTTTCTGCTCGCTCACGCTCACGCTGCACTACATCTGCTGGTGCACGGCTAATAAAGCCTTCATTGTGCAGTTTCTTATTGGCACTCACCAAATCCTTTTCAAGCTTGTCCAGTTCCTTGTCCAGCCGAGAGAGCTCTCCCTTAAGATCCACCGTACCTTTGAGAGGTACAATGACCTGGCATCCTTCCACCACTGCCGAAGCGGAGGCCTTAGGGGTTTGCACTTCCATGCCAATGGTCAGTGTTTCAAGCCGAGCCAAGGTAACTAGACAAGGGCGATTCTGTTCCAAAAGCTCAGCTTGAGCGGCATCAACTGGATGAAGAAGCAAAGTAGCCTTGTGGGCCGGGCTGATGCCTAACTCAGCCTTTATTGTGCGCACAGCCACAATAACGCCTTGGATAAACTCCATCTTTGAGGCCTCGCCCGGACGTTCACACTCGGGGCGGAAAGAAGGATAAGGTTCCTTTGCAATATCCGTCACGCCTGTCCCAGATTGCACCGGCAAAGCTGCCCAAATTTCTGCAGTAACAAATGGCACCATTGGATGCAGCAGTATGAGCAGTTCGCGCAAGCTGAGCCACAACACATACTGTGCAGTAGACTTGCGTGCGACATCATCACTTTGCATATCTGGCTTGATGAGTTCCAGATACCAATCACAAAACTCACTCCATAGAAATTTATAGCCCAGCTGTGCAGCGTCATTAAAACGGTATTCTTCCAATGCCTTGTCCATCTCATGCTTGACAACTTCAAGCCGATGCAACAGCCATTGATGGTGCAGTCCCAGTACTGCTGCTGGTGCCACAGGGGAAGGTGCCTGCTCTGGCAGATTCATAAGGGCGAAGCGAGCCGCATTCCAGAGTTTATTTATAAAATGGCGATAGCCCTCAATGCGTTCTTCGGAAAGTCGGATATCGCGCCCCATGGCGGCAAAAGCCGTGAGCGTGAATCGCAGAGCATCGCAACCATATTTGGCGATCATTTCAAGGGGATTAATGACATTGCCCGTCGATTTAGACATCTTGCGGCCCGTAGCGTCACGTACCAGTGCGTGCAGGTACACGTGGGCAAAAGGAGGCTTGCCCATAAAGTGCAGCCCCATCATCATCATGCGGGCCACCCAAAAAAAGAGTATGTCGAACCCCGTCACCAGCACGCTTGTGGGGAACCAACGATGGAGATCCTTGGTATCATCAGGCCAGCCCATAGTAGAGAATGGCCAAAGGGCTGAAGAGAACCATGTGTCCAGGACGTCCTCTTCCTGTTTAAGATTATGGCCGCCACACTTGGGACACGAAACAGGAGTTTCCTCGGCAACAATAAGTTCGCCGCAATCTTGGCAGGTCCAAGCTGGGATACGATGTCCCCACCAGATCTGACGGCTGATGCACCAGTCACGGATATTGTCCAACCAGTGATAATACGTCTTGAGCCAGGCTTCAGGAAATATCTGTGTAAGAGAGGGCACAGCATCGCGCGCAGCAGGAGCCAGTTTTGTAGAAGCAACAAACCATTGAGTGGAAACATGCGGCTCAACCACGGTATGACATCGGTAGCAATGCCCGACTGCATGATCCAGCTCTTCAACACCTTCCAAAAGGCCAACTGCTTCCATATCAGCAACAATCTTTCTTCGGCAGTCCTCTTTGGAAAGGCCGGCGTATGGCCCGGACTCCGGCTTCATGATGCCGTTTTCATCAATGACCTGAATGAAGGCCAAACTGTGCTTCTGGCCAAGCGACCAGTCGTTATGGTCATGGCAAGGAGTAACCTTCAGAGCTCCGGTACCAAACTCACGATCCACATAACTATCTGCAATGATAGGAATTTCACGACCCAAGATTGGCACAACAACAGTCTTCCCCACAAGATTGGCATAACGTTCGTCTTCTGGATGTACGCAGACGGCAGTATCACCGGGAATGGTTTCAGGCCTAGTGGTAGCCACAGTGATATAACCTGAGCCGTCGGTCAATGCATAACGAACTTTCCACAAATTGCCCCGATGTTGTTCATGCTCCACTTCGTCATCGGCTAGTGCTGTATGGCAGCGTGAGCACCAATTGATAATATAGTCTCCCTTATAGATAAGACCTTCTTTGTAGAGGCGTACAAAAACCTTGCGTACTGCAGCAGAAAGGCCCTCATCCATGGTGAATCGCAGTCGCGTCCAGTCCACGGAAGCCCCAAGGGCGGATATCTGGTCGAGGATACGGTGCCCATAATCCTCACGCCAAGCCCAAACCCGCTCTATAAATTTCTCACGGCCAAGGTCACGGCGAGTTTTTCCTTCCTTGGCAAGAGCACGCTCCACTACGTTTTGCGTGGCAATTCCCGCATGGTCCGTACCTGGTACCCAGAGCACATTCTTGCCTTTTTGCCTGGCGTGACGACATAGTACATCAATAAGGGTCAAGTTAAGTGCGTGACCAATGTGCAGCGCGCCTGTAACATTCGGTGGCGGAATGACAATGGAGTACGCTTCACCCTCGTCGTCCGGATCTGGCGAAAAAGTCCTGTCTTCCTCCCAGTGTTTACGCCACCGGGCTTCAACATTCTGGGGTTCATAGCCCTTAGGTAAGGTATCGGCCATCTTGCTTTC
This sequence comes from Desulfovibrio sp., assembly GCA_017454325.1. Lineage (GTDB taxonomy): Bacteria > Desulfobacterota > Desulfovibrionia > Desulfovibrionales > Desulfovibrionaceae > Desulfovibrio. Next base: position 52,685 of record JAFTDG010000055.1, read on the forward strand.
TCCATAAAAGACGGCGATAGTATGGCATGATCTTCGCCAAGCAGCCAATTTTTATTCTTTGGGATGAGTCCCATATCTGGGGACTCATGGCTTGGCGCGCCGTACGCGCACTGGGGCTGCCCTGCCGTCTAGTTAAGGGGAATGAAATAGCCGAAGGTACGCTTTTACGCAAGCCGCAAAACACGCGCTCGGGTTGTACACATACAGGTATGTTGCTGGTACCTGGTGGCAATGCCCGCCTCAAGGCATACGCTCTTGGTTCTGCTGGTCGCGAAGCCATTCGCTACTGGCTCGCAGCTGGTGGGAACTATCTCGGCTTCTGTGGTGGTGCCGGTCTCGCCCTGACACAGACTCAACCGGACGAAGGCCTGAACATTTGCCCCTGGACACGAGCAAACTACCCCCAACGCCTGAATCATCTAATATCAGGCCATGTACAGTCACATGTTACTCTCGGTCACGCATTCTCTCCAAAATCTCCTGTACCTGCAGATGAACTACTCTCTTTACCCGTATGGTGGCCGGGACAATTTGCCCAACAAAAATGCCCAAATGTACAGGTGCTTGGGGTTTGCCACAGACCAGACAAAGATTTTTGGATTGCCGATTTACCCATGCAACAACTGCCCAGCGGTACTATTGAACATTGGCGAACCCTGTATGGCGTCAACCTTTCAGCAGATTTTCTGGAAGGGCAACCTCTTGTGATCACTGGAACTTATGGTTCTGGTCGTTATGTCTTGAGCTATTCACACCTGGAAACTCCGCACAGTCCAATGGCCAACACATGGCTGGCCCAAATACTCGCTAATATGACACAACTTGTCCCCAAAAACGACCAAGTGCCCCTGTGGCAACTACGACACCCACATATATCATGGCCCGATTACCGCGAACGTACTCTACTGATGGATGCCCTTCGGCATATGCGTGACCTCCTTGACCTCGCGGTGGAACACCATCTTTTCTTTGCACGTACCCACTGGCTGTGGGGCTGGCGCACAAGTCTGCCCGGCGCGAGCTGTAACCATTTGCACGCTGCACTATGTTCTGTGCTGGCGCTAAAACCCACATCCGCAGCGCGAATCTACTGGAGAGAGATGGCGACACGATTTGCCGCACTGGAACACATTTTTATGTCAGGTGCAGAAGAATATTTTTTAGCCTGCCGTTTAGCAGAAACACTTAGCCCCTCATTGCCCGATACTGTGGAAAAACGCTGGTTGGATCATCAACGCGAATCCTTATTTGGCCATCCCATGTACGGTGGCGGCATTCTATCAGAACTGCTTTCCATTATTGAGGAAATCATCTACCTCTCACAAGATAATGCCTTGACAGATACAGATGTTCTTTGACTTTTATTCATACGCATCATATTCATACATTTCATGACGCAGTATTATTAATATATAGCGCTATAATATATATAATAATTCACTGTTTAACTTAAACATTACATTATGTAATGACAATATAAAATATACTTTGATTATTATAAAATTATTTATAAAATTATAAATAAGTTATTACTTATAATGATTTCATTACACACATACTCAACAATATCAACTACAAATATTTACATATACTGTGATGCAACAAAGTTATAAATTACTGCATCACTGAATAATGTTGCTAGACAAATAACACGATATCATTTATAATAAAGAATATATTTATTGATTATTCTTGCACCACAGGTCAAAAAATGCGCCAAATTCCTGACATCGCTCCCGGCAATGATCCGGAAGAATATGTGCTCGATGGTGTTCGCTATGCCAATGTGCGCCAAGGTGATCAACTATGGCATATAGGAAGCATTACGCCCACATGGCGGCAGGAGTTACTGTCACTGCCTCCAAATCCTGAAAGAGAGAGCATAGCACGATTAGAGACACGAGGCCTTTGGCTCTCACCTGCAGGCACACCATGCCCTCCGTTGGCAGTCATGTGCTGTGGTCTTGGTTCTGTATGGCCAGGCATGGGTCGCGAACTGTACGATAATTTTCCCGTTGCAAGAGCGGCCATGGACCGCATTGCTGCTGTAGCAAACTGGGATATTCTCGGTCTCATGGATGAGAGAGATGCAGAAAAAATAAACCATACACGCTGGCAATGTCCCTACCTTTTTATGCTGGAATTCGCCCAGTGGAACCTGCTGCAATCCTTGGGGCTCGCACCGACCCTGATTTGCGGTCATAGCCTTGGCGAACTGATTGGTTTGTGTTTTGCGGGAGTCTATACACCTGAGGTTGCTTGGTATATTTTGGATACACGTGCCGTTCACATGGCTGAGCTGGAAACCACTGCAACCCGCGAAACCGGCATGATGGCCGTACATGGTAGCGCCGAGGTCATTTGTGAAACGCGCAAAAATTGGCCTTCACTTTATGTCTCCAACTATAACACGCCGCAGCAGTTCATTCTTAGCGGCCCACGCGAAATGCTTCTAGAAGCTCGCAGGCATTTGCGCAAACGTCACATCCCGGCCATTGTTCTGAATGTAAGTCTGGCTTTCCACCACCCTGGCATGCGCGTACTGCGAGATCTCTCCCTACGCCGTCTGAATGCCTTGGCAATGCATGCGCCCAAATTTCCCATGTTAAGCTGCATTACCACAGGTTTCTACCCAGAAGATCAACCGAATATTTGCCGTTATATTGCGGATCTGGATGAAAATGCTGTCCGCTGGACAGAATGTGTGCAAGCCATGTGGAAACGTGATGGCATTCGCGTATTCCTCGAACTTGGGCCACAGGAAACACTTTGCAGCCTTGTAGCAGACAACCAATCGGATGCCTGCTGTTTCTCTGCGGGACGCAAAGGACATGAAGTCGAGAGTCTACGTAGCACCTGCGCTCGTCTGTACTCCAAAGGCTATCTGCACAGCCCCGCCGCGTCTCGTAGAATATTTGTAAGCACACATGGGCTTGATCTCCAGCCCCCGGCCCCTCATCACAGCCCCCTGCCTCCTGACGGAGCAGAAATACTGCATACTAAAGTCTCTTTGCCACCTAAAATACCTGTTGTCCCCCCTGTCAATGCCTCGGACTCGGATAATACAAAAATAATTCCCTCGCACCCATCAACAGCACATTGCCTTGCCATAGTGACAGCTGCCATAGCCAGAGCCTGCGAACGTCCCATTGACGAACTACGGCCAGAAATGGATCTCCGTTATGACCTCGCGCTGCGTTCAAGCCGTTTCCCGCTTATTGTGCAGGATGTGGAGAAAGCGTTGGGTTGCTCTATAAATTTCGACCAGTTATTACAGGTTTCCACCATTGGTGATTTTGCCCGTATACTGTCCGGCGATAGTGCCATTGCCTCTTCCGCAATGCACAACAACCCCTTACCAGCTCAGACGGAAAAGGGGTTTACGCACCCTCTTGTTCGCTATGCGCCCCTCACTGGGTTACCCTTGAATAATGAAAAACCGATTGTACTTCTTCCTCTTTCCCATAATTCATATGGACAAGGTTTGCCCTTGCACAAGGAAAGCGTATTGGCAGTATGGGGGCCTGACGCACACCTCCTGCGGCAGCTATTGCGCGGTCTTGCCCCACTGGGATGCAAGATTGGCATACCAGCAGCCTTTCTGGATGCATGCCAGCCTTTGGCAGAACTAGGCGCACGACTTATCCCGCTTGATATGCCGTTGACGCCACACGAAGCATTAACGACCGCTTCTGCGACCATAAACTCACTGTCAAAAATCAACGGCCGTCTGGACGGGATCCTGTTTGCAGTGCCTTTAGTCGGGGCAGAAGATGCTACATCATCACAAGAAAAAGCATCAGCAGACTTATTGCAAACGCTAGTCCAAGAGGGCTTTACATATGGCTTACAATTTGTCTGCTCTTGTACAGTATTACCGCCCGCTGGCGATAATTGTGTTTTTGATGGCCCACTAGCGAAGGCATTGGAAACAAAGATTCCCTCAAATCTGGATATACGTTCCATCCGACTGTTACATGGCGGGGAACCTTGCGATCTGGAAGAATGGGGAGACATGCTAGCCCAAGAACTTATGTACGGCACGACAGCTCGTGTTATCTGGGCACGCCCCGGCGAATTATCAGGAAACGTATTCGCGCCTATTCCGAAACCGCAATACCAACATGGTCCACCCGCGTCATGCTTCCCTCCTATGTTTATGGATCCTGCTCCTCCCTATAATGTGACAGCTTCATTGACGCAAACCTGTTGTCATTTTTCACGTTTCGCCGACCCTGTTTTGAACGATCACGGTGGCTGCAAAGGGGAATACCTGGACCGTTCAGATCCATGGCTCCCAGCGAGTTATGCCCTAACGGTGCTTCTGGAGGGAGCACGCTCAGTGTTACCTTGGCTTCAGCCAACAGGTTTCTGCGATATACGCTTTCACCACGTACCAACATTACCGCCGGGTATTACACGTGAATGTCGCCTTGCGGTGGAAGCGGAGCAATGGCTCACGCAAGATGGCACAATGACGCGCATGTGCCGAGGTCGACTTTCGGTACGGCAATTAACCCCAAACGGTCGACACACACAAGACTATGCCCAAGTGATGGACGGCATGGCCTGGTTGGCACCCAAAGGAGCTATGGTGCCCCCCCTATGGATGCATACGCCTGTTTCACCTACACCAATAACCATAGACCCCAGGCTCTTTTATGCTGCTGCAGGTCTTGGCTCTACATGGCGCCTGGTACGTTCTTTTACCCCACTATCGGATGATATGTTTACTGTCACGCTATGTCTGTCAGAAACAGCGATTGCCCCCAGAAACAATTATAGTTATAATAATTATCTCTGTGTTGTGGAAGGTATATTGCAAGCAGGCATGCTCGCACTGACGTTCAGGGATTCCAACGCATTTGCCGATGCTGTTGCCATAGCGACCCTCATAAAGCTATGGAACCTCAATGGGATAGGTTTTATCCGTTTTGGAACGTGTCGAGCGACAGGCCCGGTACATTTACTACTACGCCGTTCCTGGAACGACGGGCATCTTCTGCGTTTTGACGCACAGGCCGTGGACTGTCGGCAAAATGTCTTTCTGACAGTACACCATATTGAATTTTCCAAACGCGATCACGAAAAGTGGCGTACAACTTTTGTATGACACGTTAGGCATTTCACACAGTCTGCCAAAGCATTATAAAGGTTTTTCCATGCTCAACACGCATACCTTACATATGTACAATCTGATTTGCTTATTACCGCTCATCTTGAGTGTTGCTCTTGTCGGCTGTTCCAGCAAGGCGGGAATCAAATCACCTGAATTGCCTGCTAAGCACTGGTTAGAAGAAGCGCCAGGCGTGCCAGTGGAAAACAAGTCCAAACTTGAGGCTGTATTGCCCAACCTATATAATCCACAAAAAAATTTTTCGTTTGAAGATTGTGTCTTTCTGACAATCCAACAGTCTCCTCAGTTGGTCAACAGCGCCGTAGAAATTGAGATCAAACGGCTTGCTCAAACTAACGCAGTCCTTAAATATCTACCTGAGCCCCGGATAGCACTGACCGTTTCCAACAACATCACTCGTTACAATATGAACACGCGTGATACCCCTAATGACTATGGACAACCCAAAGCACATATAGGTTTTTATGCGCCTTTTCCCAACCCAGTTGCAACGTATTTTGAACACCAGGCACAGAAAGCCATGGTAAATGTCGCCATCTCGACCCACCGCAAGGCAGTGGGCACAGCTATCCGAGAGATAGCACAGGCATACCTCAAATTGCAGGCACGTCAAAAAATTGTGGAGGCGCAAAAAGCCCTGCTCCCCCTGGGTAAAGAGCTGATCGCCTATTGGAAACAGGTAGAAAATATTGAAGGCCGTCAAGGTGTGTCTCTGAACGCAGCCATGCAGCATCAGCGTGAATTGGAGTTAGAGCTGGAACAAAGCAAAATGCAGGAGACCATGCAACGCACTCAGCTCAAAATCCTTGCTGGGGTTGAACCGCAGCAACGTTTTGCTGTGGATACCAAGAGTGCTGATACCATTCTTCAAGGTTTCGACGGGCGTAAACTCACATGGGAAGAACGCTGGCCAGCTACAGAAGACGAGCTTTTGTTGCGTGCGCAGGTACTGTTGGCAGACTACAATATTATGCTGGCTTGGGCTCAGTATGTGCCTGATATGTCCATCCACCTAAATCAGTCTCCACCGTCAGGCCAGTATCAACCAACACACGGCACAGATGATACCTTTTTGCATCTGAATTTTGATTTCCCGCTCATCGACTGGGGTCGTCGCCATCGTGGAGTTCAGACAGCACGTATGCAGAAAGCACAGGCTTTTCACGATATAGCCCGCAAGCGCACAGACTACTCAAATAAATGGTTACAAGCCGAACAAAATGTTACCCTTGCGGAAACACAGCTCAAACTGGCCAAAACACGTTTCGACACGGCCGACATGCGCTTCAAGGAGGCTAGTATCTCCTTCAAAGAAGGACTTGTGGAACTGCCTTTCCTGGCAGAAGCGCAGGAAAATATGGTGAAGGCCCGGATAGCCCATATTATGGCCGAGCTTGATTACAACCTGGCGAAGTTGGGCTGGATGTTTGTAGCGAATGTGCTACAGGAACGCTTTCTGGGGTTGCCTGCCAAGGAGGTGGTGCAATAATGATGTCTATATCTCTTTCTCGCAGAATGCGACATCCACTCCTTGCAGTGCTAACATGTTCACTCTCTGTTATGCTTTTTTCAGCGCCACTTACTGCAGCCGAAAACGGAACTATTCTTACCGGTAAGGTGGTTACCACAGTAACGCGTGCTGTGCCCCTACCCTTCCACGCTGTAGTTGACGAAGTACTGGTTAAACCTGGTACACCCGTTTCCAAAGGCACGCCGCTTTTGCGTTATCATCTTCAAGACGAGGCTGAACGAGCACTGCAACGTGAAGTGACTTCAGGTGCCGGTACTGAAGGACTACGAGGGCAGGTATTAAATCTTGAACGTGAATTGACCGAGGCCGCAGCCCAGCGTAACAAAGCCCGCCAGCTGGCTGCTTCAGGCCTTGGCTCGTCACAGGCTTCCAACCGCCAAGAAAGCGTTGTAAAGTCTCTTCGTGAACGCATAGAACTGCTGCGTATAACCATAGACAAACAGGAACGGAATTTTGCCCTGCGCCTTGAGGAGCTAAGCAAACATTTTGCTACCACCATTAAGGCAGGAGAGACTCTGCCTGACACGCTGACACTGACCTCACCCATTGATGGGTATGTCCTCTTTCTGGATGTTGCACTCAACCCGGGTTCACTATTGCCCGGAGGAAGTACGCCCATAAGTGTCGGCAAACTTGACCCGGTGCTTATTCAGGTACCTGTTTACGAAGCAGAGATCAGCGGCATCAAGGAAGGTGATGCTGTTGTGGTGGAAATTCCCTCACTGCATGACAAGAAATTTAAGGGAACAGTAAATGAGATTTCTTGGGTCTCCAACGACATGAACGTATCCACCCCATCGTATTATACGGTGGAGGTTACTGTGCCCAACCCCAACCTCGAACTCAAGCCTGGCTTCAAGGCGGTAGTGCGTTTTACGGGCAAATAAGGCCCTGGAATGAAGCTAAAAAGCATCCCTCGCCGGCTGGGCTTCATTCTGGGTGCGCAGTGGACGCGCGATTTAGCATGGACCGTCTTTACCATCCTTCTGGCACGTCGTAGTCCAGATATTCTTGGGCAGATTGTTCTGGCGCTTACATTCGGTTATTTGGTCAAAACCGTTGCCGATGTAGGGTTGAATGATTTTTTACTGTCCACTTTTGCACGCAGGGAGGGGCACCCCCGGGCCCTTCTGGGCGAAGTGACTTGGCTCAAGTTGGCCGTCTTATTGCTGGCATTGGGAGTAACATGGCTCATCACCGGCTGGCAGGGCTATACACCTGAATTGCGCCTGGTAGTCATGTGTATCGCCGCTGGTCTAGGACTGGACGGCGTGAGTGATTCCTTCTTTGCGCTGTGCCAGGCACGGGGCCGTCAGGATGTGGAAATGCGCATCCGCATCCCCTCCGCACTTCTGGGGCTTGGTTTCGGCATTGCCTGTGTGCTGCTGGACGCTCCGCCCCTTGTCATTGCCCTCTACAAAGTGATTGAATCACTGCTCTGCATTGCCTTTGCCCTTGCTGCTCTGGAGCGCAATCCTCTTGCTGGCGTGGGCCTTGCTGGAATGAAGGATCTTGCACACCAGATGAAAAACGGCCTTGTTTTCACCTGCATGGCAGCCTGCGCTATGTTTTATAATAAAATCAACGTGATTTTTCTCAAACAATACGGTGGTAATGCCGACGTAGGTGGTTACGGAGTCGCCTGGGAAACCGTGGAAGGTCTATCGGTTCTCGTTTCGGGAGCACTCCTTGGCAAGGTAATCTTTCCACTGCTGGCACAATATTGGCAGCAGGACAGAAATGCCTTCCAGCAACTAGCTGGACAGACCGCACGTTCGCTATGGGCAGCGGCCTTGCCAATCATTTTTTTGATTTGTGTAGAAAGCGACCGTTTTTTACCACTGGTCTATGGTGAAAACTACCAGTCAGCCGTAACTGCACAACGACTGCTCACGCCATGCCTCGCCACGGCATTTCTGCACAATCTGGCAGCCTACGCTATGATAGGTATGCGCCGGCACCATCTGTTACTCGTCTTTTACTGCAGTGGCCTTGTTTGCAATCTGATCTGCTGCATGACGCTTATCCCTCGTATGCCACTGGAAGGTGCTGCCCTGTCTTTAACCATAACCAAAGTGTTTGTGGCTGTGCTGACTGTAGGTTTTTTTCAATACACAGCACACCCCATGTCGTTCTGCCAATGGCTGTGCATGCTTCTTACTGCCTCCATCAGCGTGACCCTATGGTGGAGTGTGAACTATATAGCTCCACGTGAAGTCGCAGAGCTGTGCGGCCTTGCACCACTGTTAGTACTCTTCTGGTACTGGCGGCCACCACCTCCCTTCGAATCATCGACACCTAAAAACAATGACAAGACTTGCACTGCCTGACAAGTTCTCACGGTCTGTCCTTTATTCCTGGGGCAACAGGGCTGAAAAACTTCTCTATAGCCGCATGTTCCAACTGTAATAATTTGTATTTTCTGTCTATACCACCTGTGTAGCCAATGAGATGACCATTTTTCCCTACAACACGATGGCAAGGGATGATAATGGAGATTCCATTGTGGCTCACAGCTCCGCCAACAGCTTGCGCTGACATGCTTTGCATCCCCCGTTTTTTTGCGATGTTATCTGCGAGAAGGCCGTAGCAGACGGTCTTCCCGTATGGAATTTGCTGAAGCAGATGCCAAACACAAAGGCGAAATTCTGTACCAATTATATGAAGATGTGGTGTAAAATCAGGGCGTTTGCCAGAAAAGTATATATCCAGCCAACGTTTCGTTTCCACGATTACCGGAGTTTCCCTTACCCCGTGTTCTGTATTGAAGCTAACAGGGGAATTTTTTGTCCCTTCAAACCATACTTCAGTCAGCCCCACGGCATCGGCAGTGAGATAAATCAACCCAAGAGGCGATTGATATGTGGACTTAACGCGCTTTGCCACCATACGTTCCCCCCGTCAGACCAATCACAACTGAAAAAACTACAAATCGCTCTAACACGATAACATGTATTCATAATCCCCCTACTCGATCTACACACGACACAAGTGTGCCATCAATCCCTTCGGCATGGCATTAAAATAATAGCTCCGAACAAAACCCCACCAATAGATTAGGAAGGGCAGATGGCGGCTTTAAGCTGACCACAAGCAGCCTTGATATCCTGCCCCTTACTTTTGCGAACTATGGCCGTGATGTGACGTTTCCATAGGATCTGCTCAAAGGCCAGCACGCGGTCTTCACTGGGGGCTGTATATGGTGCGCCTTCTGCAGGATTATATACGATAAGGTTGAGCTTCCCCTTAACTGTGCTCACCAGTCGCGCTAATTCCCTTGCATGTTCTGGACCGTCGTTGATACCCCCCAACAGCAGATATTCAAAAGTTATGCGTTCGCGTGTCTTTAGGGGATACTGTTCAAGCGCACACAGCATATCTTCAAGAGGCCAGCGTGCGGCCTTTGGCATAATGCGTGCTCGCAGTACTTGAGTTGGAGCATGCAGAGAAACAGCCAAATATGCCAGCCCGCTATCTCCCAGCTCACGCAGGCCCTTTTCAATGCCACAGGTAGATACTGTAATACGGCGTGGAGAAAAGTTCAGTCCCTTGTCGTTATTCAAACTGTGCAGAGAACGCATCACTTCACGCAGGTTGAGAAGAGGTTCTCCCATGCCCATAAAAACCAAATTTCTTAACACGGGATGATCTGGTCTGGCATCGCCCAGATATGCTCGTGCAACCAATACTTGCCCTAAAATTTCCCCCATAGTCATGTTGCGCTCAAAACCCATCTGACCGGTAGAGCAAAAAGTACATGCCATGGCACAGCCCACTTGCGAGGAGAGACACTGCGTCCAGCGACGCGAGCCCTCACGTGAGTCAGAAGGAATCAAAACGGTTTCCACCTGCTTGCCGTCTGCCAAGCGCAAGAGAAACTTCGTTGTACCATCACGACTTTCTTCAACAGCAGTAACCTCCGGCCAAACAATGCATGCAACTGCGGCCAGGCGTTCCCGACAAGACTTGGAAACATTAGTCATGCTATCAAAATCACGAGCCATTTTCTGCCAAAGCCACTGCCATACCTGCGTTGCACGAAAAATGGGCTCGCCAAGTTCTTCTGTCATCCAAGTTTCCAGCTCATTCAGGGTCATATCCAGAAGATTGATCACTGTATGCCATCCAAGGGATAGGGTTCACGCATAAAAATCTTGCGTCGCGGTGACAGACTGATGTGATAGCACTGGTTCTGCGGTATATGGATATAGGGCACATCCTCAGTGCGCTGCCTGACCAGCAGTGAGAGCAGCACACGGTTGATGGCCTGATGCCCAACAATCACCGTAGGAGCATTATCTGCCAAAAAAAGCGCACGCCTGAGGCCGCGTTGCACTCGTTCGCGCAACATGGCGTAACTTTCCCCTTCGGGATAGACATACGCATATTTGTTTGCATTCCGGCCTGCCGTGACTTCAGGCATGCGTTCGCGTATTTCACTGTAGAGCATATTTTCACAGATGCCGGCATTAATTTCATCAAACTCCTTAAGGGCCATAACGTGGGCGCCGGGATGATCGGCCAACAAAGGGGCAGCGGTTTCATGCGAACGGAACCGTGTAGAAGTAAACACCCACGCAATGGGCTTGCCTCGTAAGTGAGCAGCCAATGCCTGTGCTTGTGCACGTCCCTTGGCCGTCAGTGGCGGGTCACCACCCACACGCCCCTGAACATTAAATTCTGTCTGACCGTGACGGGCCAGATAGAGATCGGGTACCCACATGCTGACCACAATTTCACGTATTGCCGGATAATAGGGAGAACTTTCGCAGGGACGTTCCTCTAAAACGCGGTTGGCAGTGGCATCCACACACATCCAGTACTTTTCATCAGAAAGTGGTTCGTATTCTGCCTCATAATGCACGATGCGTTGCCGAAAGCTTTCCAACGCTTCCTCTTCGGTATAGGAGGCATACTCTGGCAATGTTGCCTTGCGACGTATACAGGCATTAAGCAGCAAGGGATCTTCATTGACACATTGAACAAAGAGTACGGGATAATCAGTGAGTGTTTCTTCTATTTTTTTCCTCCGCGCACGACTCACGTTAGTGGCATCCAGGATGGCCACCTCACCATTATGTATCAGCCACTCACGGGCTTGCTCCATATTGCGGCGGTTTATCAGCTCCCTGGCCTCACGTCCGAAGCTGTTGGTGGGATCATAAAAGTCGGGTTTTGTGGATTCTGCCCCCATAAGAGCACGCCGCATATCGCCATTGTTAAACAATCTTGCGTTAATTCCCTCAGCTTTCAAACCGTCACAGATACGTTTTGCCAGTGTGGACTTGCCGCGCGCAGGCAGTCCCACCATGGCTACATAAAGTTTTTGCACGGAACTCACCTCCAAGCTAGCTGTAAGTACGGCCTTGCCGTATACAAGATAGGCAAATTTTACAAAAAAAAAAAGGCGCAGCCGGTCACCGCGCCCAATTACAGCCAGTATCAGAGGCTATGTCTGAAAAAAGCTATCGCACCGTGAGCCGAAGAAAGCGCTTTTTACCCAGCTTTACGATGTACGTTCCAGAAGCCAAAGGTGTTGCCACATCATCACAACGCTCCCCGTTAATGGAAAGTGCACCTTCTTTCATCAACCTTTTGGCCTCACCACGGCTTTTGACTAACCCCGCAGCTTCCAGAAAAACAGGAGGGATACTGTCCTCACCAGCATTACAGCTGTACTCCGGCATGTCATCCGGCACGCCCCCATTGGCGAATACAGCATTGAAGCCTTGTCGTGCTTCGTTAGCGGCCTTTTCGCTGTGATAGCGAGTCACCATCTCATGGGCTAATGCTTCTTTAGCGGCCTTGGGATGGACCTTGTTACATGCAACGTCAGCCTTAAGCGTGGCTATATCTTCCAGACTTTTTGCTGAAAGCAGCTCATAGTAACGCCACATCAGTTCGTCCGAAATGGCCATTACCTTGCCAAAAATCTGCGCCGGGGACTCGTCAATCCCTATGTAATTACCATAGGATTTAGACATCTTGCGCACACCATCTGTCCCTTCAAGCAAGGGCATGGTCAGGATGCACTGGCTTTCCATACCGTAATGAACCTGCAAGTTACGGCCCACCAACAAATTGAATTTCTGGTCGTTACCACCCATTTCCACATCACATTTGAGTGCGACAGAGTCATAGCCCTGGCAGAGGGGATACAAAAATTCGTGAATGGATATGGGTCTCTGTTCACGAAACCGCTTTTCAAAATCATCCCGCTCCATCATACGGGCCACAGTATAACTGGATGCAAGCCTGATAAAATCTGCGGCGTTCATCTTGCCGAGCCAAGCAGAATTAAACACAACTTCGGTTTTTTGTGGATCCAGAATCTTGAAAACCTGTTTCTTGTAGGTTTCAGCGTTAGCCTGCACCTGTTCAGCGGTAAGAGGAGGACGGGTTTCGGAGCGGCCGGACGGATCGCCAATACGTCCCGTAAAATCACCTATAAGAAAAATCACATGATGTCCCAGTTCCTGAAAATGTCGCATCTTGTGCATGATGACCGTGTGCCCGAGATGCAAATCTGGAGCAGTGGGGTCAAAGCCGACCTTGACACGCAACGGAACACCACGGCTCAGCTTCCTACGCAATTCGCCTTCGTCAATAAGTTCGGCAACGCCTCGTTTAATGGTAGCCATCTGGCGATCAATATCCGTCATTGTCCATCCTCCTCTCTCCTAGAACATGCAGATAACTCCGCGCTATTCTCCACCCAATACACGAAGGTAAACCGCAGGTTCCTTAAGCAAGCCCGAATCCATAGTGCGCTGCAAGGCGTCGCGCATAGCACGCGCCGAGGTTTCGTGTGTCATGAATACCAGCGGAACTCCTTGCCCCTCACCACTCTTTTGGATGACCTGTGCCATGCTGATGCCCTCAGCAGCCATACAGCCTGAAAGATCGCGCAGCACACCAGGCGCGTCCTGCACCATGACACGCACATAGTAACAAGAACGCCATTCCTCGGGCGGCACAATGCACGCCTTGGGCAACACCTTATCAGCAAAACCAGTATTATTGGGGCGCTCATCGCGCGCTACGGCCAGCAGATCTCCCAGCACTGCCCCTGCAGTAGGCAAATCGCCTGCGCCGCGCCCATGAAAAAAGAGCGCACCAGCAGCGTTGGCCTCCACGCGCACAGCATTGTACACGCCGCCCACACGGGCCAGCAGATACTTATGATAAACCAACGCCGGAAAAACTCCCGCCTCCAGCCTCACTTGATCTTTCTCTCCGCCAAGGGCCTCGCGCACCTGAGCAATAAGTTTGATGCGGTACCCAAATTCCCTTGCGAGCCGTATATCCATGGCTGAAAGCCCACGGATACCGCGCACAGAAAGAGCCGTGTAGGGATAGTGCACTCCATAGGCCAGCCTGATCAGCAAAATGAGCTTGTGTGCGGCATCGTGCCCGTCGATATCCAACGAGGGATCAGCCTCGGCATAGCCCAGTCGCTGAGCCTGTTGCAAGGCCACATCAAACTCCATCCCATTGCTGGTCATCTCGGAAAGAATGTAGTTGCTCGTGCCGTTGAGGATGCCCATAAGAGACTGTATACGGTTGCCTGTCAGACTTGCTTTAAGAGCTTCCACAACGGGGATAGCTCCAGCCACACTCGCCTCATAACGCAAGATGCGTTTCTTGCGTGCCGCCTTATGGAACAGTTCCAGCCCTTCCTCAGCCAGCAGGGCCTTATTGGCTGTAACAATGTGCTTGCCTTGATCCAGTGCTCGATCAATAAGGTCACGGGCATGGTCGATTCCACCAATAAGCTCCACCAGTACGTCGATTTCTGGATCGTCAGTCAAGGAACGGGGATCCGTAACCAATGTTGCCCCGGGTGGCAGTTGAGCCGCTCGGGCCTTGGTGATGGTACGCACCAGGACCTTTTTCAGACGGATGTCACGCCCAACCCGCCGTTTGATAATATCTGCGTTTTCCTGAAGGAGGCGCACAAGACCGCCCCCCACAGTACCAAACCCGGCCAGCCCCACTACAAGAGGCGCATCACTGTTTCTGGTCATGTATTCTCCACACTCGCACACAGAGCGAGCCTGCAAAAGGGGGTGTGAACAACTGCAATCCAGTGACGTTGCACAACGCACGTATCAAAATCAGTCCCCCACACCAGACAATAACCGTCGGATGTTACTGATGGCCTGTCGTGTGCGGTGTTCATTTTCAATAAGCGCAAACCGTACATATTCGTCGCCATATGAGCCGAAGCCCAAACCAGGCGAAACTGCCACATGAGCCTCCTGCAGCAACAGCTTTGAAAATTCCACAGACCCCATTTTACGGAAAGGCTCGGGGATACGTGCCCATACAAACATGGTGGCCTTGGGCGCGGGCGTAACCCAGCCAATGCGGTTCAGGCCGTCTATAAGATGATCTCGCCGTTCCTGATATACGCTACGAATATGCTCCACACAGTCTTCAGGCCCATTAAGGGCAACGGTAGCCGCTATCTGAATGGGTTGGAACATACCATAGTCCAGATAACTCTTGATACGCGCCAGCGCATGGATAAGATGCTTATTACCTACAGCGAAACCCACACGCCATCCTGGCATGGAATAGCTTTTGGACATGGAAAAAAATTCCACGCCCACTTCCTTGGCTCCCTTGGCCTGAAGGAAACTCGGTGCCTTGTATCCGTCAAATACAAGATCGGCATAAGCCATATCATGGACAACCCAGAGCTCATTCTCCTTGGCGAAATCTGCTACCTTTTCAAAAAAATCCAAATCAGTCACTTCGGTAGTGGGATTGTGCGGATAGCAAATGAACAGAACCTTAGGTTTAGGCCATGCCTGTCGTGTGGCGGCCTCTAGGTCCTCAAAAAAATTTCGGCCTGGTCCAATGGGCACGCTGCGCACATCGGCACCAGCGATTATAGGTGCGTACTTATGAATGGGATAGGTCGGGTCCGGAGCCAACACAACATCACCGGGTTCAAGCATGGCAAGCGAAAGATGAGCAAGCCCCTCCTTGGAGCCCAAGGTTACGATAGCCTCACTATCCGGATCAAGCTGCACGCCAAAATGGCGGGCATAGCGGTCACAGATGGCCTTGCGCAAATTAGGGATGCCACGAGAAAGAGAATACCGGTGGTTTACCGGTTTTTGTGCTGCTTCGATGAGTTTGTCCACAATAGGGGCTGGGGTTGACATGTCTGGATTGCCCATACTGAAATCCACGATGTCAATATTCTGCCGGCGCAGACGCATCTTAAGATCCCCAACCACCGCAAAGACGTACGGTGGTAGACGCCGTATACGTGAAAATTCTTCCATCTTTCAAAGCTCCTGCGTATTCCCCAGTGGATGCAGCGAGTAAGCTACCGCGCCCCACGGGCATATATTCCCTATGCCTTGCGCACCTGTATGCAACAAAACACAGAACCATCGCACTATTTCCGTGCAGTGGAAAAACACTGCCAGCCGTATGCCCTTTTGTAAAGCATCATCTGCAAAACAAGGAGCATCTCGCTTTCCATGTGCGAGCCTCTTGTGTATCCTTTTGTGCATGGAGGAGGCCCATGGTAGATCATATTTATTTCGATGTGGAGAAATGTGAACTCCATCTGCTTGACCAGCGGTTCCTGCCTGAGCGGGAGGAATGCTTCATCTGCCGTTCCGTAAACGACATCATAGAGGCTCTGCAAACCATGGTCGTACGCGGAGCGCCGGCCATTGGCGTTACTGCCGCCTGGGGATGCGTTCTAGCCCTGCTCGACGCCGACGGATCAAACTGGATGCCCCATCTGGAAACGGCGCTCGAGCATTTAGCCAATGCCCGCCCAACTGCAATCAATCTGCGTTGGGCCGTTACACGCATGCGTGCATGCCTGCAACAACTCACAAATAAGGGGGATGTCGACCACGACGCCCTGCTGTCGGCATTTTTGGCAGAAGCAGCAACAATACAGCGGGAAGATGTGGAAATTTGTCGTGCCATTGGCCGCCATGGTGGAGCATTGTTGCACGATGGCGACACGGTGTTGACGCATTGTAATGCGGGTGCTCTTGCCACGGCGGGATACGGAACCGCCTTAGGCGTTGTGCGTGGCGCGGTGGACGCCGGGAAACACATATATGTTATTGCTGATGAAACGCGGCCATTCCTTCAGGGGGCACGTCTAACCGCATGGGAACTTCAGAAAGACAACATTCCCGTTACTGTGGCCTGTGACAATGCCTGTGCCCTGCTCATGGGTAAAGGACTTGTTCAATGCGTGGTGGTAGGTGCAGACCGCATCGCCGCCAACGGGGATACTGCCAACAAGATAGGAACCTGTGGCGTGGCATTGCTTGCACACCACTTCAATCTTCCCTTCTATGTGGCTGCTCCTCTCTCCACCATTGACCTCTCCACTTCCGAGGGAAGCAGTATTCCCATTGAACAACGCCCAGAACGAGAAGTGACACATGTGGGTCAGGTACGTATATGCCCCGAAGGCGTGCCCGTATACAATTTCGCCTTTGACGTCACCCCTGCGGACTACATCAGCGGCATTGTCACCGAGATGGGAGTGCTTCGCCCCCCATATACCACATCTATTCGTACAGCCTTCAGGACAAAAACGACAAGGACTCCTTCTGCATTATAGTTTCACGCCAACCATGATACCGGTATCAACTACGGCTGATGCCAGATTGGATGATACAATGGCAGTCAAAGAATGTATTCTTATTGTAGGATCAGACCACACTGTAGCAAGTACGCAAAGCTATGGTCCTGACGGTAAAAGCAATGGGGTAGAACGCCTCATTGTCCACTGGGACGGCTGGGAAGCGCCCAAGGATGAAATTGCCCTGCAAGCCCGTCTGCGTGACGAATTGAAAACTATCAGGGCTGAACACGCTGCCTGGGCTTTTGATTTTGGGCATTTGCGCCTGGCAGGAAAAGAGGTGCAGCGTTGGCTCCAATGTGGTGCAAATCTCTCCATGTGGTGGTGTTCACTGCTCTACGAACGACATCCCAAAATGACACCTGCCCTCTATACCCTCTATAAGCTGCGTGCCCTTGAACGCCTCATGGATGCAGAAGCCTGTTGTTCTCTGCGTGTACATGGCGGCGACAGCGCTCTACGGCGAGCCCTGAGTCTTTTATGTATGTCAAGCCACCGCGTATTTTCCGAAGAGGATGAGACGATACCTTCACGTCCATCAAACAGCAAGTTACGCCTACTGTATGATGCACTTCCAGCCCCTCTGCGGGCCGTACTTCGCTATGTCCACTGGTACTGGACTGTACGCCGTCGCCTGCGGCCTTTGCCTTGCAACGCAGCCCTGACAGAAACCGCTGGCTCCCCCGCAACTATCGTAACGTACTTTCCCAATGTGGATATGGAAGCGGCAAAACAGGGACGTTACCGCTCCCGCTACTGGGAAGCGTTGCACGATGCACTCAACAAGAAAGCGGAAAAAGAAGGCGGACAATTTGTCCGTTGGCTGTTCATACGCTTTCCCGCGCCCCAGCTCAGCCTTCGACAGTGTATCGCATTGCGCGACCGCTTTCGTAGTGCTGGCCTAGACGGGGCTAGTTTTCATTATTTAGAGGAATTTCTTGGCACACGCGATCTCTTGGCCGCGTGGTTGCGTTATCTACGGCTGAGTCTGGCTTCATGGAAGCTAGAGAAAAAGGTGCGCCCCTCTTTCCGCATGGCTGGTTCACGTCTGAATTTCTGGAATGAGCTTGGCATCTACTGGGTAGAATCCTTCAGAGGCTGGCGCTGTCTTGAGCGCTGTCTCCAGCATCAGGCCTTCCAGCGTTATGCATCCATAGCCGGGCTACAACGATGGACACTCTTTCCCCTAGAAAATTGTCCCTGGGAACGCATGCTTACACAGACCATGCATGAAGCTGGCAACGGTCCTGTCATCGGAGCACAGCACTCCACTATCCGGCCAACGGACTTCCGCTTTTTTGATGACCCCCGTGCTTTTACTGGCAAAGATGCCTGTTTTCAACCTGACGTTATTCGGGGCAATGGCCTGTCTGCATACGGGCAGTGGTTTGAAGCGGGCATGCCAGATGCCCGCCTGGGTATTGTTGAAGCGCTGCGATATTTATATCTGGCAGGCTCTACTCCAACAGCCTCTCCGCATAGTCCGCAGAAAGATATGCCCACTACACCACGCCACTTGCTCATTGTTACCAGCTTTTTCAGGGATGAAACCGAGGCACACCTCGCCCTGGTTGCCCGTGCGCTCACAGAGGGTCTGCTGGAGAAATGGGAAGTGCGTATTAAACCGCACCCCTATCTGCCTGTGCAGGAAAACCTGCGCATGCTTCTGGGCAAACGTGCCGCCAATATTACTATTATTGAGGACGGCACCATTGCCGACCAGCTGAAACCCGGTGTGATGGTATGGGCTTCAAATTCCACCACCGTAGCACTTGAAGCGGCCATCAAAGGCCTACCGGTCATGGTCATGCTACCTTTGAACGATTTTGACCTCTGCCCCTTGCAGGATGTACCCCAACTACCACGTACCGGTACCGTAGAAGACGTCAGACGTGCGCTGGCCAACCCTACGCCCTTGGTTCTGCCCCAAGACTATCTAGAATTGAACGCAGACCTGCCACGCTGGAAGAAATTGCTCGGACTATAGGACAGGGATAAAAGCCGCACGCCAATGCCGTTGATAGCTGTGCGCGCAGCCTTCCCTGTCCGTTCCCTGCTATAGGACTGTCATTCTTTTTTTTGCAATCCGAGCCGTGCCACCACGGCCTCCGCACCCATACGGGTAAATGTTGCCACATCTTTGCCCTGACGGGCACTTTCCGGTAAAAGCAGCTCCGGCTTGTTGGCCAGATTTGTGTCTGGTGTGACATTATATTCTGGTGGAAATGTATTATTAAAATACATTTCCTGAAAACCTGCAAACTTTAATGCGTGTGCCGTGGAATCCAGCACAGCATGCTCATCTGCCGCCACCAGACCCAGCAATTTTGCATTGATCAAACCCGCTAGGCATTCGCCCCCCTGAGTGCAGGCAATATGTCCATGGCGGTTGGCCATAATCATGGCGTCCATAATTTGCTGCTCTGTAACACGCATCACCTGAAAGGCCCGTTCGCCACCCTTCTCCACAAAACGCTCGGCCAGAGTACGCACCCGCGGGAAGGATACAGGGTTGCCGATCATAGCGGCCTGCGCCACGCTGGGCGTTACGGTTACGGGCTGCCAATGGCGTGCATTCTTAGGAGCATCGTAATACCGCCACACCGGATCTGCATGTTCGGACTGTACGCCGAACATGCGTGGCAGGGCGGTGATAATGCCAAGGTCAAGCAGCTTGAGAAAACCAGACATAATAGCCGTGACATTGCCCGCATTCCCTATGGGTACGAAAATGCACAGGGAAGAAACATCCCAGCCATACCATTGGGCTATCTCATAGGCAAAGGATTCCTGGCCAAGAATACGCCAGCTGTTTTTAGAATTAAGCAAGGCCACGCGATAGTTCTCGGCCAGCAATTCCACCACCTTCATGCAGTCGTCGAATACGCCGGGAAGCTCCAGCACTGTAGCGCCACTACCTAAAGGCTGTGAAAGCTGCTGGGGCGTTACCTTGCCGTGCGGCAGCAAAACGACAGATTTGAGCGGTGCACCCACATAGGCAGCGTAAAGCGCAGCGGCAGCCGAAGTGTCCCCCGTGGATGCGCACACTGTCAGCACTTCGTCCCACTGCTGACGGCGACAGAGCCATTTCAAAAAGCTGAAGGCACAAGCCATACCCCTGTCCTTGAAGGAAGCACTGGGATTCTGTCCATCATTCTTGTAGGCAAAGGGTACGCCGACTCTGTCCCGCAGAGCCGGAGCCGCCTCCACAATCGGTGTGAGGCCTTCACCCAGATAGACGATGTCTTCCTCATCCATAAGGGGTGCCAACAATTCATAATAACGGAATATACCCCTGAGGGCTGTGGCCCTGGCCGCGCAGCGAGCATCGAAGATCTCACGCCATTGTGCGCCGCTGCGTTCCTTCAACTTGCTGAAGTCCAGATTCTCCAATAAAAATACGCCGCCGCACTGTGGGCAGGTATACAGTAGGCTGTCGCCGGGGTAGCGTGCGCCGCAGTCCAAACAAACATATTCCATGCGACCACGATAGGTCGGAAATTCTGTATACACCATAGTTTCATCTCCTTGGCTTTGCCATTGAACAGCAAGATGCCCACGCCCTTGCTGCTGCGGAT
The DNA here is from genome assembly GCA_017454325.1 of Desulfovibrio sp. Lineage (GTDB taxonomy): Bacteria > Desulfobacterota > Desulfovibrionia > Desulfovibrionales > Desulfovibrionaceae > Desulfovibrio. The sequence continues at coordinate 73,567 of JAFTDG010000055.1, forward strand.
TTGCCACTATATCTGTCCATTTTGCCGTTCATGCCTGCCCTTGAGCCAGCTTTTCTCCGTGCCGGCCCGCAAACGGGCAATATTCTCCCTATGTTTCCAGACCACCAAGCCCCATACGCACAAGGCCAGAGGTAGCCACACCCATTGCCCTGCGACAAATAGGCATACAGGCAGGGCAGTTACCAAGGTCAGTGAACCCAGTGACACAAAACCGCTGCGCCATATAACAAGTATGCACAGCACTGCTGACGCCAGCAAAGGCCAGAAGGCCAGCGGCAAAAAAACGCCGATGCTCGTGGCCACGGCCTTACCGCCACGAAATTGCATAAAGCAGGAAAAAACGTGCCCCAACACGCACGACAGCCCCACGGCACTGATAATCACAGGAGAAGGATTGACGTGCATGGCAAGCCAGACGGGGAGCGCTCCCTTACCCAGATCACAGGCCAGGGTGGCAACACCCCAGCCAAAGCCGCACAGCCGAGCTACATTAGTTGCGCCAGTATTGTGGCTGCCACTCTCACGAGGATCAACACCGCAGAAAGTTCTTGCGATAAAAAGGCCCCATGGCACAGAGCCGAGTATATATCCTATAATCAGGCAAAAGAGTTCCTGCATGCGCCTCTTCCTTTTAACGTTAAGGTGAAGTTGCCGTTCAAACAAAAAACAGTTTTTTGCTAGTACAGCAATTCTGCACAGTGGGCAATGCTGCCCAAACTTGATTTATCCACAGAACTCGCTTAATTGCACACTGTCAGCCAGACACAAATAGTGCATGAATGTCACTTCTGTCTGTTCTGGAGGTTGTCATGTCATATGGTAATACTCTTGTGTCCATTATTATCCCTGTCTGGAACCTCTGGGACATGACGTCGGCCTGCCTTCAATCTCTCGCAGAGCATACTGCCGGCGAGCATGTGGAAATTATTGTTGTAGACAACCACTCTACCGACGCAACATCCTCTAAACTGGAAAACTTTGGCAAGAGCCTTTTCGGTACGGCTTTCAATGTCGTGCATATGTCGGAAAATGCAGGATTTGCCAAAGGATGCAACGCAGGGGCTGCTGTAGCATCGGGAGACCTGCTTTTCTTTCTGAACAACGACACCGAGGTGACACCTGGGTGGCTGCCGCCCTTACGTGAAGCCATGGCAGACAAACGACTGGGCGCAGTGGGACCTTTATTGCTCTACCCAGATAAGACAGTGCAGCATTGTGGTATCATTGTGACACCATTCAGGCAGGTGGAGCATCTCTACGAGCATTTGCCTGCTCAGTATATCCCGGCTCATAAAAAACATCCCCTGAAAGCCATCACCGGCGCAGCCTTACTGGTACGCAAGAAAGACTTCCACACCTGCGGGGGCTTTTGCGAAGCATTCATTAACGGGTTTGAAGACATAGACCTCTGCTGTTCCCTGTACCGCCGAGGGTTGGCACTACGCGTAGAAGCCCGGAGTGTCATCTACCACCATACGAGTCAGACCCCTGGCAGATTTCTTCACAATAAAGATAACAGTATGCTGCTGCATCAACGACAGGGTAACATATTGTTCCCCGACCAGCATGTGCTTGCGGCCCAAGACGGATATGAGCTGCACATCGGCCCGACCCTGCTTACCTGGTTAAGTGTTCCGGCAGAAAGACAGCAGGAATTTACTACCGCTGTCAATAAACCCTCCTTTAACGTCAAGGTTTGTCATAAACTTTTAGAGCATGAGCCCCTGTGGCGCGATGGATGGTTTATGTTGGCAAACTACCTTGAAAAACAGGGTCATGCCCAGGAAGCATTGCAAGTGCTTTTGTCTCACTGGTGGCTTTTCCCAGAAGAACGCACGTATATGGCGTTACAGCACTTGCACACTATTGTTCATGGATGCCCAAATTCCAAGGTGGAAACACTACTGCGCGGTGTTCATGAAGCAGACCTGGCAGCCAACGCTACTGTTGTGCATGAGGCCCGCAGTATGGCCCTTGACCGGCATGACGTAGAGCTTGTCCGCTTGTACGACAGCTGGCTGGCACGGTATGCCCCAGAAGGGGGGACGACTCCCCCCTCATGCTAACTATTATTACCGCTGCTATAGTAATTGATGAGACAACCGTCGAGAATGATCTGCCGCTCATCAGCCGTGAGTTCTTTGAGCATCAGGCCAATACGCTGTGCCTGCCCTTTATGAAGCACAAAGGCCGTGATGGTCTCCCTGGCACTGCGCACGGCTTCGCGCACATCGGGCACAAGCAGCCAGTCGCCAACAGCCAGGCTGTCAGCCAATGATGCATCCACAAGGAAGGGCAGCATGCCCCAGTTAATAAGGTTGGAACGATACCGTTTGGTAGCGTACTCCACAGCAAGATTTGCCCAGCCCCCAAGAACCTTCTGACAAGAGGCTGCCTGCTCCCGTGCTGAACCGTCACCTGGTTTCATGGCAAAGATAGTCGACCCCAGACCAACATTTTTGAGATCACCCGGCACAGATAGACCGCATGCCGCAAACAACGGTGTGGCATATGCAAGGAGTTCAGCGTCAGCAGGATCTGCAAGCCGTTTTTTCTCTAATGCCGCAACGGCCTTGGCACGGCCCACATAGGCCGGATCCTTGCGAGAAAGGGCATATTCCGAAAGTTTCAACGGATTGGAACGCAAGGAAGATGTTTCACCTGAAGGAATAAGCTCGTCAGTAGTGGTTACAGGATCAATAATGACACTGGCCAGCTGCAACAGCAAATGTTCCGGCAGGGCACTCATGGCTGGCCAGTCTGTAATATTTGGTCCAAGCACAAGGTGAGCTTGTGATTCGGCGTGACCGAATCCATTGAACACGCGACGACGGTAAATCTCTGGTTCAAAGTTATAGTTGACATCAATAGTGGCCATGTGAGGGACAGTCCAATCCTGCTCAGTGGCCGGGGTCAGACGCCCGCCATTAGCCGCCGTGGCAGCAATGGAACGAGCATCCATAAGAGCCACAGCCGAAAGCTGACCATTAGCAGGTTTGGAGCCCTCGCGGTTGGGGAAGTTACGCGTTGCATGACGAATGGAAAGCGCGCCGTTGGCCGGAGTGTCACCCGCACCGAAACAGGGACCACAAAAAGCGTTCTTGATAATCGCACCTGCCAGCATGAGCTTGGCCGCTGCACCATTCTTGACCAGCGCCAAGCCTTGTGGCTGGCTGGCAGGATAGACCGACAGAGCAAAATTGCCATTGCCTGTACTGTGCCCCTGTAGAATGGCTGCGGCGGTGACAAGGTTTTCAAAACTGCCACCAGCACAACCAGCTATAATGCCCTGATCTGCCCATATGCCGCCATCGTGGATTTTCCCTGGCAGATCAAGGGCCCGGGCTGCGGCGCCGAACTGGCGCTCCGCCTCAGCCTGCGTTTGTGCAAGAATTTCCCTTCCGTGCCGCACCATTTCTGCTATAGGCCAGGCATTGCTTGGGTGGAAGGGCAGGGCAATCATGGGCACTATCTTATCCAGCTCAATACGTATCAGCGCATCATAACAGGCCGGGCCCTGAAGGCGTAGCTCCTTGTAATCCTCCACACGGCCATGATTTTGCATATAGGCGCGTACCTTTTCGTCTGTGGTCCAAATGGAGGAAAGGCAGGTGGTTTCCGTGGTCATCACATCCACCCCGCAGCGATATTCCACGGAGAGATTGCCCACGCCAGGCCCCATAAACTCTAGCACTTTATTTTTTACAAAACCATTCTTGAACACGGCCCCGATAAGTGCGAGAGCCACATCTTGCGGGCCTACGCCGGGACGAGGGGTACCTGTGAGCCATATGGCAACTATTTGCGGCTTGGGCACATCCCACGTTTTGCCCAAAAGCTGCTTGACCAGCTCCGGCCCACCTTCGCCCACGGCCATGACGCCAAGGGCACCATAGCGCGTATGGCTGTCCGACCCCAATATCATGCCACCGCATTTGGCCATCATTTCACGCACATATTGATGGATTACCGCCAGATGCGGAGGCACGAAGATACCACCATACTTGCGTGCCGCCGAAAGGCCAAAGACATGGTCATCTTCGTTTATGGTGCCACCGACTGCGCACAGGCTGTTGTGACAGTTGGTCAGGGCATAGGGCATGGGGAATTCCCTGAGGCCGCTTGCCCGGGCAGTCTGGATAATGCCTACATAGGTAATATCATGTGAGGCCAGTGCATCAAAACGGATACGGAGTGTTTCTTCTTCCCTTGCAGCCGTGTTGTGCTCGGCCAAAATCCGCGCTGCAAGAGTATTCTTGCGTGCGGCCTCCACATCCATGCCCTTGGCACGGGCTTCCTCAACCGTTTTAATGCTGTCGCCATCGATGACCACGGCATTGTTCACAAGTTCAATCATGGGCGGCACCTCTCAAGATGATAATTGCAGAATGGCGATGCAAGTTAGCGGACATGTTCTCCTTGGCCGTAGGCCGGTTTACAAATATGAGCCTATAATTTCGCCGAACTCCTGACATCCCACAACACGGGCTCCTGTGACGTTGGGTGCAAGGTCGGCGGTGACAGCCTTGGCCGCGATGGCTTTACTCACCGCCTGGCGGATGCGTGCAGCTGCTCCTGGCTGACCAATGTGCTCCAGCATGAGTGCGCCACAAAGGATGACACTGCCGGGGTTGGCTTTATCCTGTCCAGCAATAGTGGGAGCTGTGCCGTGGGTTGCCTCATAAAAGGCCAGCGTGTCTGACATGTTCACCCCTGGAGCAAGACCCAGACCGCCCACCTGCGCGGCCAGCGCGTCGGAAATGTAATCTCCGTTCAGGTTGGGCGTGGCAAGCACATGGTATTGTTCCGGCCGCAACAGAGCCTCCTGAAACATAGCGTCGGCAATACGGTCCTTGATGACGAGTCGACCGGGAAGCATATCCTTTTCCGTACAGGTTACGTCACCGAACTCCTGCGCGGCCACATCATAGCCCCACTGACGAAACGCCCCCTCGGTGAATTTCATAATATTACCCTTGTGTACCAGGGTAAGGCTGGGCAATTTGTTATCCAGCGCATAGCGCAAGGCGCGTCGCACAAGGCGTTTGGAGCCTGCTTCTGTCATGGGTTTGATACCAATGGCACAGGCATCACCCACCTTGGTCACGCCCAATTCTTCCCGCAGAAAGGAGGCCAGCTTGCGGGCCTCTGGTGTCAGCGCGGCAAATTCCACACCGGCATAGACATCTTCCGTATTCTCACGAAAAATGACCATATTTACACGTTCTGGATGTTTGACCGGCGTTTCCAGTCCTTGGAAATGCCGCACAGGACGAATGCAGGCGTAAAGGTCCAACCCCTGGCGCAACGCCACATTGAGGCTGCGCATCCCTGTCCCTACGGGTGTACCTAACGGGCCCTTCATGGCCAAATCGGCAGTGCGCAGGGCATTGAGCGTTGCTTCTGGCATGGGAGAACCAACTTCTCTGACGGCTTTTTCTCCTGCAAGGAGTTCCTGCCACTCAAGAGTTACAACTGAAGTTTCTGCAGCAAGAGCAGCATTGATAACGGGTCGGGCTGCCCGCCAGATTTCTGGCCCGATGCCATCGCCTTCAATCCAGAAAATTTTAGTGCCCATGCTCTACACCCCTATTGTGCTGTTGCGGTATGGTTACAAACTGCCTTGCCATGCCGGATCAATTACTCACTGTCTTCATCTGTAGCCGCTTCCTGTTGCAGGGCACGAGCGCGCTTGAGCAGCTGTTCCAGCTGAATGTCCACGCCGAGTACCCCCACAATGTTATCATTTTCATCTGTGACGGCACAGGAAACGGTGATGACCAGCTTGCCCGTAAAATGCGACTGGTACACATCCATGATGTGCAGATCTCCCGTTTTCATGGGCATGGTAAACCACTCGCGCGTGGAAAAATCATACCCGATGGGCAAGGCTTCGTACTTTTCCTTGTAGGCCGGATCAGTGATGGTGGAGCAGCGCAGGCTGCCCTTCGTATCTGTAAGATAGCAGTATTGAATGAAGGGATATTCTCGTGTGAAGGCATCAAGACGGGCACATGCCTGCTTGCTGAAGTCCAGTAAATCCTTGTTACGCGAAAGACGTACAAGGATGTTGGCCGAAAGCTCACCCGCCAACTGTTTCATGCGGTCGTAGTCTGAGGCAAAGAGCTCAGGCATGAAACGCTGCACAAGAGCTTCCATCTCTTCGTGGGAAAAACTGGTGGTGCGGCCCGTTTCTTCATATACGGCCATAATGGCGTCATAAATCTGGCCAACCGCAGGATGTTTCTTGGAAACGCGCCGATCTTCCGGCAAATGCAGGCTTGCATTAATCCAGTAAGCTACCCCGGCACGCCCTGTCTTGTCAGTGATAATGATGGGCACAGGGCGGCCAAGCAGATGCGTGGTATCGAAAATATTATAGATTTCCTCGTTTTTAGCCAAACCATCCGCATGCACACCCGCACTGGTGGCGTTAAAATCACGTCCCACAAAAGGATAGTTGTAGGGTATCTTGTAGTGCAGCTCTTTCTCAAAGAAATCTGCCACTTCGCTCAAAATGGTCGTGTCTGCCGCAGCATCATCACCTGTGAGCGAAATATATTCCACCAACAGCGCCTCGAGCGGGGTATTTCCCGTGCGTTCACCAAAGCCAAACATAGTGGCGTTAACCGCGCCGCACCCGTAGAGCCACGCAGTGACGCCATTTACCAGTACCTTATGGAAGTCATTGTGCCCGTGCCATTCCAGCCATGCACCTGGCACACCCGCCTCGTCTGTAAAGGCTCGCACGATACGCTGCACAGAACGCGGCAAGGCCGCACCGGGATATGGCACACCATAGCCCATGGTGTCACAGAGACGAATTTTCACGGGCATGCCACTCTGACGGGAAAGTTCCATAAGACGTTGTGCCAGAGGCAGACAGAAACCATAAATGTCGGCGCGAGTCACATCTTCAAAATGGCAACGCGGGATAATTCCCCATTCCAGAGCCTTTTCGGCCAGACTTATATACATCTCCATGGCTTCCTTGCGGGTTTTGCCCAGCTTAAGGAAGATATGATAGTCAGAGACACTAGTAAGCATGCCTGTCTCGTCGAATTCCATATCACGGGCCAGCCTGAGGTCGTCCTCATTGGCGCGTATCCAAGCAGTGACACGCGGGAAGCGGTAACCACGGGCACGGCACACATCAATGCATTTACGGTCACGGGCAGAATACAAAAAAAATTCCGAAGCAGAAATCAGCCCTGTTTTTCCACCCAGGCGATGCAGAAAGTCGAATATCCTGGCCACCTGTTTTACAGTATAGGGGGGACGGGCTTGCTGACCATCGCGAAAGGTTGTGTCAGTGATACGCATTTGTTCTGCAGGACGCGGTGCAAGCAGCACCTCATCAAAAGACGTACGACAAATGCTGGTATAGGGAAAAAGCTCACGATACAACTGAGGTTTTTCCGGTTCCTGTAGGGTCAGAGTGTGGGTATGCCCCGAATCATGGATGATATGGCTCATGACGTCTGCTCGCTTGCGTTTGGCACGGTAAATAACTCTGCGTAGTTATATATCGGCTTAGGCCCGTGGCGTCCAGTGCCCTGCGCCGCTTCCATGACGGGAGACATCCTGTGCGGCCTGGCGTTCTCGGGCTTCTGCACGCAACAGGGGCTTGATGGCATCCCAAGCAGGTTCTCCCCACATTTGTCTGCACCGCTGCGGCAGCACAAAAATCTCACGCAACGTTTCTTGACAACGAACAAGCACGGCAACAGGAGCCCCCGTCGCCACGGCCTTCGGGGCATACGAAACTGCGTGCGCCGCGGCCGACGACAGTACATCCTCAGGCCAGGCCGACCCATGACGCGCCAGTGCAAGGGGGCCCGGTATATCCCGCAGTTCCAATATCACGTCGCCGGGGCGCACAGCAACGGCCAGATTTTTATTATCCTCACTGTTGCGCCCCACACTCAGCCAATAATTCGCGTTCTCTGTCTCATACCAACATTGACGCCCCAAATTGGCCAGAGCGAAGTCTGCATTTGAGGGGCGTGACACGCGGGTCAGTATCATCCAGTAACGACGGGCATTTTCCCGCTCGGTCAGGCGGCAACCTCCTGCAGGTGTGGGAATTGCAGCAAGGCCATACTCTTGCGCCAGGGCCAGCTGCTCCCTGCGGCCACGCCCCCAGATACCCAGAAGACGTGAACGGTCCACCAAACCACAAACCTCCACTGGAGTGGGCGCGAGTTTGAGGGCGCACAGGGGGCGCAGCAAAATATCAGCCACGCCCGCCTCGCGCATAATAAGGTTCAGGGTGTCACGCCGCTGCGACATGGGCCTCTGCCCCAGCACTTCACCCGTAGCCACGGCCTGGGCACCCACAGCCTCCATATATTGACGGGCAATACGCAACTGCAGAATTTTGCAGTCAACGCAGGGATTAAGCACCTTGCCAAAACCATGCTCGGGCCTTCTGGTGAGCAGTGTGGCAAACTGTTCGCCTATATCCATGCTCACGATATCGAGCCCATGCAGTGTACGCCATTGCGCCACTGCATCTGGACTGCCAAAAAAAGGAGATACAAAGTGCAGGCAACGCACGGAGAGACCCTGTCGTTGGAGCAGCTGCGCTGCGAGCAGGCTGTCGAGTCCCCCTGAAAACAGAACAATAATCTGTGGTGGCATTATCATCTCGCGCTTGTACGACAGGCAGAGTCTCGATGCAAGGCACTGCATGACATCTCTACCATTTGCGTTGTCTTGTCGGCTCTGTTATACTACCAAGCTCAAGATTTTTATTGGAGATAGGCATTATGGCAAAAAAAATGGCCCTGAGCCCTGAAGAAGCACGTGCCGAAGCCCTGGGCACGGCATTGGCCACCATTGAACGCAAATACGGCAAGGGTGCTGTCATGAAGCTTTCTGACGACGCCCATGTGAATATTTCCGTCATCCCCACGGGCTCCATCGGCATTGACCTGGCCCTGGGTGTCGGCGGCATACCGCGTGGCCGCATCACGGAAATTTTTGGTCCAGAATCTTCAGGCAAAACGACGTTGACCCTGCACATCATTGCAGAGTGCCAGAAGTTGGGGGGCACCTGTGCCTTTGTGGATGCTGAACACGCTCTGGACGTTACGTATGCCAAACGCCTTGGAGTGAATACCGACGATCTGCTTATCTCTCAGCCAGACTATGGCGAACAGGCCCTGGACATCGCCGATATGCTGGTACGCTCCGGTGCCGTGGATCTTGTGGTCATTGATTCCGTGGCCGCACTCATTCCCCAGGCCGAGCTGGAAGGCGACATGGGCGAAACACAAGTTGGCGGCCATGCCCGCCTTATGTCTCACGCTATGCGCCGCCTAACGGGCACCATCCATAAATCGCGCACTTCTGTCATTTTCATCAACCAAATACGCATGAAAATAGGCGTAACAGGCTACGGCAGCCCTGAAACAACCACCGGCGGCAATGCGCTCAAATTCTACTCCTCCGTGCGTATGGACATTCGCCGTATCCAGACGCTCAAGGATAAGGAGGAATCCTACGGTTCACGCACGCGGGTCAAAATTGTCAAAAACAAGGTGGCCCCGCCTTTCCGCACCGCCACCTTTGATATTCTCTTCGGCCAGGGCATCTCCCGTTCGGGAGAGCTTATTGACATTGGCATTGAAGCCAACATTATTGAGCAAAGCGGGTCCTGGTTTGCCTTTGGCAGTGAAAAACTGGGCCAAGGACGTGAAAAGGTTCGCGCCCTGCTGGACGAAGATGCCGCATTGCGTAACAAGATAGAAGCCAAAGTCAAAGAATATCTGGGCCTGCATCCACAGGAGTTTGTGCCTTCTGCCGAAGAGCTGCATGAGGGAACAGATTCTGATTTCCAAGAATAGCCTCTGAACGCCATCGTCGGGCCGCCGTACAATGGCTCGCCCAGCGCCGCTACTACCATGGAGCCTGCACATGCTCACAGCCAAAGAAATTCGCCGCCGATACCTTGAATTTTTTCATCGTCACCAGCACGAAATAGTGGAATCCGGGCCTATCATCCCGCCCAATGATCCCACGCTGCTGTTCGCCAATGCGGGTATGGTGCAGTTTAAGAAATGTTTTCTCGGTGAGGAGAAACGCGGCTACAACCGCGCCACCACCTGCCAGAAATGTCTGCGCGTTTCGGGCAAACATAACGATCTGGAAAATGTGGGGCGTACGGCCCGTCACCACACTTTTTTTGAGATGTTGGGCAATTTCTCCTTTGGCGACTATTTCAAACGCGAGGCCATTACCTGGGCATGGCAATTTGTAACGGAAGAACTGTCACTGCCTAAGGACAAGCTCTGGGTCACCGTCTTCCGTGAAGATGACGAGGCTGCCGCCATCTGGGCCGAAGTGGCGGGGCTACCGCCGGAACGCATTGTGCGTATGGGCGAAAAGGACAACTTCTGGACCATGGGGGATACCGGCCCCTGCGGACCCTGTTCCGAAATTTATATTGACCAGGGCGAAGACATGGCCTGCGGGCCTGAATGTGGCATAGGCCAGTGCGATTGCGACCGTTTTCTCGAAATCTGGAACCTGGTGTTCACCCAGTTTGACCAGGCTGCAGATGGCAGTCGCGCGCCTCTGGCTCGACCCAATATTGACACGGGCATGGGCCTGGAGCGTATGGCCGCCGTAGCCCAAGGCAAACGCTCCAACTTTGACTGTGACCTCTTTCAGGAAATCATCCAGTATGCCGCATCTCTGGCAAAGGTAACTTACAGCTACAGCGCTCCCGATACCAATGATGTGGACACTGCTCTACGCGTGATTGCCGACCATGCACGGGCTGCAGCATTTCTTATTGCAGGAGGGGTACTGCCTTCCAATGAGAGCCGCGGCTATGTGCTGCGCCGCCTTATCCGCCGTGCTCTGCGCTTTGCCACGCTCATGGGCATACACGAGCCTTTTTTACACAAGGTTGCCCGCAAGGTCACTGAAGTCATGGGCGACGCCTATCCTGAGCTGACAGAGCATGCGGACTTCATTGACCGTGCCGTACATGAGGAAGAACAGCGCTTTTCCCTCACGCTGCAGAAGGGACTGGACCTGCTGGAAGAAGAACTGACCTCTCTCAAGGCAAGCGGAGCAACGACCATTCCCGGGGATTTCTGCTTTAAGCTCTATGACACCTACGGCTTTCCACTGGATATCGTCACCGATGTGGCAGAAAAGCGCGGCTTTACTGCCGACGCTGCAGGCTTTGAACGCCACATGGCCGAACAGCGCCGCCGCGCCCGTGAATGCCAGAAAAAAGGTGGTTTGCTGGGGCAGACCGGGGAAGGTGCCACCCCCTTCGCAGCACTGGCAGACCCCGGACTGCACACTGCCTTTGTTGGCTACGAGCGGCTGGAGGAGCAGAGCAGCATTACTGCCCTGCTGAATATCGAAGGCACAATGGTCGAGGATCTTGGCGAAGGCACACGGGGCTGGCTGGTCACAGCTGCCACGCCTTTTTACGGTGAAAGCGGCGGTCAGACGGGCGATATGGGCACCCTGACATCTTCATCCGGTGAGGCCAGGGTACTGAGCACACACAAGCCCACACCCGATCTTTTTGTGCATGCAGTGGAAGTAACCCGGGGCGAGCTGCACAAAGGCAGCACTGTCACCCTAAGTGTAGATGAAAGCGCCCGTCTGGCCACGGCCCGCAACCACACCTGTACGCACCTGTTGCACGCGGCACTGCGCCGAGTACTGGGCACGCATGTTCATCAGGCCGGTTCTCTGGTAGATGCGCAGCACCTGCGCTTCGATTTTTCACACATTGCAGCCATGACTCCCGAAGAATTGGCCGCCGTGGAAGCCGATGTCAACCGTGCCATCCTTGCCGACCTGACCATAAGCACGCAGGAAATGCCCACGAACGAAGCCAAAGCCACTGGTGCCATGGCACTGTTTGGCGAAAAATACGGTGACATGGTGCGTGTGGTCACAATAGCCGGTACGGAAAGAGACAAACCTGAATCCGTGGAACTGTGTGGGGGTACGCATTTATCACGCACAGGGCAGGCAGGCAGTTTTCTGATTCTTGGCGAAAGCGGCGTAGCTGCGGGCACGCGGCGCATTGAGGCCGTCACTGGATGGAATGCCTATACCCATACCGTGGAACAGCGGGCTGCCTTACAGGAGCTGGCCGCAGCACTCAAAACAAAGCCTGCCCAGCTGGCTGACCGCGTGGCCGCCCTGCAGGGAGAAGTGAAAAAACTGCGCAAGACGGCAGAAAAAGCCTCTGCCGCACCTGTCACAGGGGCGGAACTGGCTGGCCGCGCCCAAGAGGTGAAGGGTGTGCGTCTTTTGACAGCGCAGCTCCCAGCCGTACCCATCAAGGCCCTGCGTGAAGTCATGGATGATGTGCGCTCCCGTCTGGATAGCAATGCCGTGGCATGTCTTGCCACCACAGAAGGAGACAAGGTGGGCCTGCTGCTCTATGTTTCCAAAGATTTACACAACAGGTTCACAGCACCGGCACTGATCAAGACGGTGGCAGCGCCCTGCGGCGGTTCAGGCGGTGGTAGGCCGGATCTTGCCCAGGCAGGCGGCACCAAACCCGAGGGCATTGAGACGGCTTTTGCCGTTCTCAGGCAGTGCCTACAAGATTAATTCTGCCTCAGGCACCTGTTCTTCCTGCCGAGCGAGCGCGTGTGCCGGCTTTGCCGGTCACGCATGATCGCGAGTGAGGAACGTATTCTTCAGCCTGCCGGAGGCGCGCCATGTATGGCGCATGTAGTGACGAGCGAACGCGTGTGCCGGCTTTGCCAGTCACGCATGATCGCGAGCGAGGAACGTATAAATGATAGGCATTTCCAAACTGTATTGCGGTCAGGTGGAGCCTTCGGACGCCCTGCGTTACGGCAGAGAGTCCAGCAAACTGCCTTCCCATCTGCTCCAGTTTTCTCGCGACAAAAAACCTGTCATCGTATGGAACATGACACAACGCTGCAACTTGCGCTGTGTGCACTGTTACGCCCATGCCGTGGCTGTGAACGGAGTGGATGCTATCAGCACAGAGCAGGCCAGGACCATGATTGACGACCTAGCAGCTTACGGCGCACCTGTCATGCTCTTTTCCGGCGGGGAACCACTGGCCCGCACAGACCTTGTGGAATTGGCCAGCCACGCCACGGCCAGGGGCATGCGTGCGGTCATCTCCACCAACGGGACGCTCATCACCAAGGAAAAGGCGCGTGAACTCAAAGCCGTTGGTCTTTCCTATGTGGGCATTTCCCTCGATGGCATGGAAGCCGTACATGACAAATTCCGCGCCGTGCCAGGGGCCTTCAAAAAAGCACTGGAAGGCATTGCCAACTGCCAGGCTGAGGGGCTCAAAGTGGGGCTGCGCTTTACTATCAACAAGCGCAATGTGGCCGAAATCCCCGGCATCTTCCGCCTGCTGAAAGACCTCTCCGTTCCTCGCGCCTGTTTTTATCATCTGGTATATTCCGGCCGCGGGTCGGAACTGATAAAGGAAGACCTGAACCATCAGGAAACACGGCAGGTACTGGACCTGATCATGGACGAAACGCGTGCCCTGTTTGAAGCGGGGCATCCCAAGGAAATCCTGACTGTGGACAACCACGCTGACGGCCCCTACGTCTGGATGCGCCTCAAACGGGAGGACCCTAAACGCGCTGAGGAGGTCTTTGCCCTTCTGCAGTATAACGAAGGCAACAACTCCGGGCGCGGCATCGGCTGCATTTCCTGGGATGGCAAGGTGCATGCCGACCAGTTCTGGCGACAGCATGTGTTTGGCAATGTGCTGGAACGGCCTTTTTCTCAAATCTGGGACGATCCCTCCATTGAACTCCTGCACAAACTCAAGGACAAAAAACAATATGTGGGAGGGCGCTGCGCCCGATGCCGCTTCCTCAACATCTGTGGCGGCAACTTCCGCGCCCGTGCAGAAGCCTTTTATGGCGATGCGTGGGCGCAGGATCCGGCCTGCTATCTGACGGATGCAGAAATAGGCCTGCAATAATTGTAGCACAGATTCCCGCCTTACGGGGACTGCGCAGGGAGAAAAAGCATGCAAACATTTCATCGTGGTCGCCGCCTGCGCGCCACACCATACATTCGCTCCATGGTGCGAGAGACCGCGCCTCTGTTACGCGAAGATCTCATCATGCCCTATTTTGTAGTGGCGGGAGAACCCGGCCTGCGCAAGGAAATACCCTCCATGCCAGGCCAGTGCCAGCTCGGCCTGGATGCGCTTACCGAACAGGTGGCCGCCGCTGTGGACATGGGCCTTGCCTCCTGCATTCTTTTTGGCATTCCTGCGTCCAAGGACGAGCAGGCTTCAGGAGCCTGGGCCGAGGATGGCATTGTGCAGAAGGCCGTGCGACGGCTGAAGCGTCGCTGGCCCGAGCTGCTGATTATCACCGATGTCTGCCTGTGTGAGTACATGAGCCACGGGCACTGTGGCATACTTACATCAGAAGGCCGCGTGCTCAACGACGAAACCTTGCCCCTGCTGGCAAAGACTGCCGTCAGCCAAGCACAGGCCGGTGCTGATATGGTGGCCCCCTCAGACATGATGGACGGCCGCGTGGCCGCCATACGTGAGGCGCTAGACGCTGCAGGGCTCACAGGCACGCCCATACTATCCTACGCGGTCAAATATGCCTCAGCCTTTTATGGCCCCTTCCGCGACGCGGCACAAAGCGCCCCGGCCTGCGGTGACCGCAAGAGTTACCAGATGGATCCTGGCAATGCCCGCGAGGCTCTTTTGGAAGCCCTGGCCGACCTCCAGGAAGGTGCGGACGCCCTGATTATCAAGCCAGCCGGCCCATACAGCGATATTCTGCGTACTGTACGGGAGCATGTAAACGTCCCCCTGTGTGCATATCAGGTCAGCGGCGAGTATGCCATGATACGGGCAGCCGGCCTCAACGGCTGGGTGGACGAACGCGCCGTCATGCTGGAGAGTCTGCTGGGCCTCAAGCGGTCTGGTGCCGACATGATCATAACCTACTTTACGGAAACTCTCCTGCGCGACGGGCTGGTGCGCTGATGCACGGACATGGCGAAGGGCATCCCTCCGGCATCACTGCCCCCCCGCGCACCCTGGAAGATGGCAGCCCGGCGTGTCGGCTCATCGCGTGGGAAGTGACGCGTTCCTGTAATCTGGCCTGCAAGCACTGCCGGGCCGAGGCCCATGCCGATCCCTACCCCGGCGAACTGACCACACAGGAGGCCAAAGTCCTCATTGACTCCTTTCCACAAGTGGGCAGACCCATCATCATATTTACAGGCGGCGACCCCATGATGCGGCCCGACGTGTACGAGCTTGTGGCCTATACACATGCCAAGGGGCTTGTCTGTGCCTTTGCACCCAACGGCACCCTTATCACTCCCGAGACGGCGCGCAACATACGTGAAGCCGGTGTCAACCGCTGTTCCATTTCCATTGACGGGCCAGACGCAGCGAGCCATGACAGCTTCAGGGGCGTACCCGGTGCCTTTGACGCATCGCTGCGGGGTATTGGCTTTCTGAAAGAGGCAGGCGTGCCCTTCCAGATCAACACCACGGTTACACGCAACAATCTTGCCAGTTTTCCACAAATCTTCAATCTCTGTAAGCAGTTGGGCGCTGCGGCCTGGCATATCTTTCTGCTGGTGCCCATGGGTCGGGCCGCGGGACTGGCCGACCAGGTGATCACTGCCACAGAATATGAAAAGGTGCTGCACTGGCTCTACGATTTTCGCAAAGGCACGGACATGCACCTCAAGGCTACCTGCGCCCCCCACTACTACCGCATTATGCGCCAGCGGGCCCGTGAAGAAGGGCTTGCGGTCACACCGGAATTCTTCGGCATGGATGCGTTCACGCGCGGCTGCCTGGGGGGCACGGGATTCTGCTTTATCAGTCATGTGGGCCAGGTGCAGCCCTGTGGCTATCTGGAACTGCCCTGCGGCAATGTGCGTGAAACGCCTTTTCCCCGGATATGGCGCGAAAGCACCTACTTCAGGCAATTCCGCAACCAATCCTGCTACAAGGGCAAATGCGGCGTGTGCGAGTACCACAAGGTCTGCGGCGGCTGCAGGGCCCGCGCCTACAGCATGCACGGCGACCACATGGCCGAAGAGCCGCTGTGCTCCTATATTCCCACTAAATTGCGCGCTACTACGGAAGGAAAGGCATGACAGCAACGCAGCCCAGCAACGCAACAATTCAGCTGGACAATGTGGACAAAATGCTGCTGGACATCATCCAGACAGCCTTTCCTCTTGAGCCACGGCCTTATGCCGTGCTGGGCCGTCAGCTGGGCATTGCCGAAGAAGAAGTGCTGGAACGCGTACGCGCCCTTAAAAAGCGCAAAATCATACGCCGCCTGGGGGCCAATTTCCAGTCAGACAAGCTTGGTTTTGTTTCCACCCTCTGCGCCGCAAAGGTGTCGCAGGACAAGCTGGATATGTTTGTGCAACGGGTCAATGCCTGTCCCGGCGTGACCCACAACTATCTGCGCGAACATGCCTACAATATCTGGTTTACGCTTATCAGCCCCTCGCGGGAGGATGCCTGCCACACTCTGGCGGCGATTACGGCCGATACGGGCATTCCCATACTCAACCTTCCCGCCACGCGCCTGTTCAAAATTCGCGTGGATTTCCGCATGACCTAGGGCGATTATTCGCCTTCCCGCGCTTGCCATGTTCAACTATTTCACCTATAGGATGAGGCGGTTCTTATATTAGACATTCTCTAGAAAAAAATCATCTCTTGCGAAGGACAGTGCATGAGCAGCAGCCGTTGTTGTCATCTCCCCCCTATTGGTGCCACATTTCTTCTGTGCTTTCTCTGTTGCCTTGGTACGCTCCTGCCCGGAGTCGGACGCGCTATCCCCCTTGCGCCTCCTGAAGTGCCGCTCGACAGCCCGCTTGATGTTTGCTCCGCCATTCTTTTTGACCTTGATCACGATCAGGTGCTCTTCGAACAAAATGCCGACCAGCGCATACCCCCGGCATCGCTGACCAAGGTGATGTCCATGTTTCTGGCCATGGATCAGGTGCGTACCGGGCTGCTTTCCCCGCAAACGACAACTCCTGTGAGCCATAACGCGGCCACAACCGGAGGTTCGCGCATGGGCCTACGCGCCAGGGAACGGGTAACCCTGGAGCAGCTGCTTACGGGCATGGCCGTCTCATCGGGAAATGATGCCAGTGTGGCCGTGGCTGAACTTGTGGGTGGATCTGTGCCAGCCTTTGTAAATATGATGAACGCCAAAGCGCGCATACTGGGCATGCGCGGCACCCTCTTTCTCAATCCCCACGGTCTTCCGGCAGACGGGCAGTGCACTACCGCACGGGATATGCTCACCCTGGCCAGAGCATATTTGCGTGCGCATCCCAATGCCCTACGCTACCACAATACCCATGTGCTGCAGCACCGCGGCCGTCTGACGTGGAACAAAAATCCCCTGCTGGGGCAGTATCCCGGCGCTGACGGCCTCAAAACAGGCTGGGTACGCGCTTCCGGCTACAATCTCATTTTCACGGCGGGCAGAGCAAACAGGCGTCTGCTGGCGGTCATTTTGGGCGCACCTGATTCAGAAACGCGCAGCATTGAGGCTTTTCGTCTGCTGGACGCCGGTTTCCAGGTATGCGGAGGAGCGGCACCCACCGTGGCCGCTGCGCTGCACCAGCTGCCGCGTGAAAACTACCACCCTGATATCCACCTGACAGCGCGGGAAGCCCGCACCATGTATGCAGGCTACGCTGCTCCCACGGGTCGGCACAAAGTGGGTCGTGCGCATAAAGGCAAACATCAGCGACAGAAGGCACAGCTCAAACGTAACAGGGAAAGCAAAAAAAAGGCTACAGCCCGGGTACAGAAGCGCACTCCTTCAGCAAAGCAGGCCGCGCGACGTGCTCAGCGTAAGGCCGGGTAATGACGGTTTTCTACACCTGCCCCCTGTCCAACACGCGCAGGGCCACAGCCTCAGCCAGATGCTGCGGCTTGATGGCAGGGGCTTCTTCCATATCTGCAATGGTACGGGCCATGCGCAATACACGGGCACAGGCCCGTGCTGAAAGCGACAGGCGTGAAACGGCAGTCTCCATGAGGGCATGCCCCTGGGTGTCAAGGGCGCAATGCCGCTCCAGAAGCGCGCCTGAGAGTTCTGCATTGCAGTGCGGTCCGTCAGGGCCGAAACGGTGACGCTGCACGGCACGGGCGGCAAGCACGCGCTCGCGCATGACTGCAGAAGATGCTCCCCCGCTCCCGGCGCTGAAATCGGCATAGGCCACGGCAGGCACTTCCACATGAACGTCAATGCGGTCCAGCAGAGGGCCTGAAAGCCGGGCACGGTAGCGGGCACGCTGTTCCGGCTTGCAGGTGCATTGATGCGTGGGATCACCGTAATAGCCGCAGGGGCATGGATTCATGGCGGCAACAAGCATGCAGGCAGCAGGAAAGGTCACGCTGTGTGAGGCCCTGGCAATAACGGCCGTGCCGCCTTCCAGGGGCTGGCGCAGTGCCTCTAGGGCTGTCTTGCGGAATTCCGGCAGTTCGTCCAGAAACAGCACTCCCCTGTGGGCAAAGCTGATTTCACCGGGGTGAGGCCAACTGCCCCCGCCCACCAGTGCCACATCAGAAATGGTGTGGTGCGGGGCACGGAAAGGACGCACACGCACAAGCCTGCCTTCCGGCGGCAGCTTGCCCGCCACGCTGTAAATCTTGGTTACTTCCAGGGCTTCCTCAAAATCAAGAGGTGGCAGAATGGTGGGCAAACGGCGGGCCAGCATGGTCTTGCCACTGCCCGGCGGCCCGATAAGCAGAACATTGTGGCCCCCGGCTGCGGCCACCTCTAAAGCGCGCTTGGCCGCCTCCTGCCCCTTTACCTCGGCAAAATCCACTGTATCTGCCGGCGCAGTCGCTGTGGTGACCTCCAACGGTGCCAGGGGCTCCAGGGGAGTCGCCCCGGCCAAAAAAGCTGCACAGGATGCGAGATTTTCAGGCGCATAGACATTGAGCCCGCGCGCCATAACTGCCTCCGCCCCATTACCGGGCGGCACAACAAGCCCTTGTGCTTGTCGTTCCCTGGCCAGCAGAGCCAGCGGCAATACGCCGCTCACTGGTCGCAGAGCACCATTAAGGGAAAGTTCGCCCGTCAGATAAAGCCCTTGCAGCCGCTCAACCGGAATAATACCAGCAGCCGCCAACAACCCCACCGCCAGCGGCAGGTCAAAACCGGCACCGTTCTTGCGGCGCCAGGCCGGTGCCAGATTGACCGTAATGCGCGCCGGCGGCAGCCGGAAATTACAGGCCCGGAGCGCGGCAAACACACGGTCCTTTGCTTCGCGCACAGCGGCTTCGGCCAGACCAACCATGGTAAAACCAGGCAGGCCCTGGCGCACATAATCCACTTCCAATTCCACGGGGTAAGCGTCAACACCTTCCACCCCGCCACTGTACAGTCTGACGACCATGCGGCTTCCAGATGCTGCTATTCCACGGCGCGTCCGATACGCTTCCAGCGTATGTCGTCAAAACCGGCCCATGACCAGTAGATGCGCCAGGCCTTGGCACGCACTGCACTGCGGTTTACGAAGCCCCAGAAACGGGAATCCATGGAATTGTCGCGGTTGTCGCCCATTACAAAAAGCTTGTCTTCAGGTACAGTGACCGGCCCAAAATTGTCGCGTATGGGCTGAATACGCCCTGGTTCAGTAAAACGGATATAGTCTTCCTTCACGGGTTCGCCATTGCGGTACAGCTGCTTTTTGCGCACTTCAATAATATCGCCCGGCACACCAATGACACGCTTGATGAAATCCGTATCTGGATCGTTGGGGTATTCAAAAATGATGATGTCGCCCCGTTGCGGATCGTCGCCACGCCAGATGTAGGTGTGGGTGAAAGGAATCTTGATGCCATAGGCAAACTTGCTGGCCAGCAGGTGATCACCCACGAGCAGGGTATTCAGCATGGATTCCGAGGGTATCTTGAAGGCCTGTACCACAAAGGTACGGATAACCAGAGCCAGAATAAGCGCCACAAACAGCGCCTCGCCGTATTCCAGCCATAATGGCTTGCGACGGCGTGAAGATTGCAGAAGAATGGGCATATGGGGTATTCCTCTTCATTGGGTAATCATACGTAACATATGGTTATTCAGTATGCCCTCTTGTAACGCCAATGGCAAGGCAGATTCCACGCCATGCCACGGCACAGCGCAGTACACTGCTCTGAACCCCATTTCAAGACTTGCCTTGTGAGGCATGACACGGTACACAAGTCTTCATGCCCACGCATCGACTTCTCTTTCTCACTCCTGCACAGGCCGTTACGGCCATTTTCCCCGCTTTGCGCGACGCGGGTTTTGAACTTGGCATTGCAGAGAACCTCAGCGGGGCCTCGGTATTTATTCGCAAATCCAAACCGGATGTCATTTTTTCGCGGCCAGCGCTACCCGGATTCCGCGTGGAAGACCTGCTCAACATGGCCGCAGCAGAAGCACATTTTCCCCCTGTTATCATTATTACAGATAAAGGCACCCCGGAAGAGGCCGAACGCCTTTTGAGCCTCGGTGCGCGCGACTACTGGCTCGAGCCCTTAGATGTGGAACGGATTATGGCTGTTGCCGGCGACAAGCAGAAGCCCGTTCCCGTACCGCCGACGACGACCCTTGGCGGGCACAAGCCAGAGCAGCCCAAGGGCAAGGGCCCCTGCATTGTTGGCAGACACCCTGCTATTGCCCGCGTTTTACAGCTGGCGCGGCAGGTGGCCGGCTCCAAGGCAACGGTACTCATCATGGGCGAATCGGGCACCGGCAAGGAAATGTTCGCCCGCTATCTGCACGCCATGAGCCGGCGGGCAGAGCACCCCTTTATTGCAGTGAACTGTGCGGCTCTGCCCGAACATTTGCTGGAAAGCGAACTCTTTGGTCACGAAAAAGGCGCCTTCACTGGAGCCATTGCACGCAAGCTGGGCAAGTTTGAAATGGCCGACGGCGGCACTCTGCTGCTGGACGAAATCTCAGAAATGGACCTGGCCCTGCAGGCCAAGCTGCTGCGGGTACTGCAGGAAGGCGAGATAGACCGCGTGGGCGGCACAGAGACCGTCAAGGTTGATGTACGCGTACTGGCCACCACCAACCGCAACCTGGAAGACTGGGTCAAGGAGGGCAAATTCCGCCAGGACCTCTACTTCCGCCTCAATGTCATACCCCTGCGCCTTCCCTCGCTGCGTGAGCGTGGGGATGACGTGCTGGAGCTGGCACGCTTCTTCATGGCCATGTATGTGCGCGAATACCAGCTGCCGGCCACCACTCTTGCTGAAAATGCCGTGCAGTGGTTGCGCTCCTACGATTTCCCCGGCAATGTGCGTGAACTGCAAAACCTGATGGAACGCGCCGTGCTTTTGGCCAATGGCCGTCCTGTGGAACCCTGCCATTTCCTGCTGGAAGATGCGGAATGGCCCCTCTTTGAGGAGGATACCGCATCCCCGGCCACTCCGGACCCTGCGGCAGAAAGTGCAGCTGCCCCCGCAGTGGACAATGCCGTGCCCGCAACTGCACCCGGTTCGTTGCCGCAGCAGGTGCAGACAGGGCTTCAGGGCAGCGGGTCCAGTGGCGTCATGACGGGCCCTGTCATCCCTCTGCATGAGATGGAACGCATCATGATCATCAAGGGTTTGGAGGCCACCTCCGGCAACCGCACTCAGGCTGCAGAACTGTTGGGCATCTCAGTGCGCACCCTGCGCAACAAGCTCAACGAATACCGTGCCGCTGGCCAGCCTGTAGACTGACGCCCTCCCTCCGCATTCTCCACCCCCAGATTCACAAACCCTCTTGCCCTAACACTCCCAGCCCGGCATAGTGCAGGAAATATAGGGCCCTGCGTGCTGACGCGAGGCATAGCTTTTTCAAAAAATCCGTTATCCTGGGTCTGGACGTTTGATCTTTTTTCAAAATTGTGCCACGAAATAATAAAATCGTAGCACATGCAAACCCAAAACGCCTACGTTTTGACAGTATTTTTCTTATTTTTCCTGCAACAATACCGCATCACCCGCACATTGCACCCTCGCATTGCCATTTGCGTACGAGTATTTCCTTAAGTACGCCGTAACATCAGACGCCATTTTCTGCCATGGTCTGGATATGCTTGTCTGGCGCGGCTTTCCCGGTCTGTGAACTTTTGGAAAAAAATGTCGGCTACAAGGGTATATTTCACATAACATACTGTTTTTACAAATTATATTGTCTTCCAATATTGTCTACAATTTAGCAATGACTTGAGAGC
>JAFTDG010000008.1 GCA_017454325.1 Desulfovibrio sp.
CAGGGGCCGTAGGGCTCAAATGCCCCCTTGCCTTTGGCAGCGAAATGAAAATCCGCACTTCCCCCACAAAGATCTTCTGTCTGGCGGCAACGAATAATACCTACTTTAGCCATAGACATCTCCCTTACGTGCATGCATTATACAAAATATGTGTTTCATTGACCTCTGCTCTGCATTTACAGTTAGGTGAACGAACACTAGCGGCTTCCGGCGAGAGAACAACCTCAGCCACGGGCAGACCGTTGCGCATCTATCCGGGAATGCAGTTGCTGGAAGACGTTTTCAGCCGGCACAGCAACGGTGGTTGCCATGCCTGACAGTATGGCATACTGTGCCCATGCGGCGGTTACCCTCTCAAGCTTCTGCGTCGGCACGGCGCTTTGCGTGAAGGACGGTGCAGCCATGTGGAAACTTGTTCTGGGTCTCCTACTCGCTGCGGTCTTGGTTCTGTTGACGGCAAGTAGCGCGCACTAGCGCCGAACACCAGAAACAGTGAGCCCGGCCCATATGCGGTGGGCCGGGCTCGTAAAAACGTGCACCATGTGGTAACCGTTCGCACATAGGGGGCGTGTAACCCGCGCCGTGCCAGCCCGGTATGCTGTTCGTAGCAGCATACCGGGTTCCCTTTTTATGTAAGGCCAGTGGCCGAATTTGGCAAGAAATTTTATAGGAACAATTGGGCTACAGTGCCGCTCGCCGCGTCCAGATATGGCGTGCCGTCAGGCCGGCAAAGGCCAGCCCGGTGTACACATGCAGCTTTTTGGCATCCAGCAGTCCGGCAGCAAGGCATATCAGGCACACGCAGGTGAGAACGCGCAGCTCCAGCCGGCGCGGCGCAATGGCTGTTAGCGGCGCGCGCTTAACCCCGGATGGACCCTGCTGCAGTTCCGGCAGATGTTTTTCCAGGGTAGCACACAGTGCCGCGAGATCTGCCCCCGGTTGCAGCAGGAGCAACAGGGAGCCGTACCCGGGATGCACCTCGTATACCTGTGGATCTGAGGAAAGCAGCTGCTGCGCTTTGGCGCGTTTGCTTTCGTCGTGAAAAACATGGTGGCGCAGACGCGCCCGGCCTTCCATCACATGAACGACATACTCAGGCAACATAAACAATCCTCACAGTGTAGAACGTATGCAGTGTGACCAGAAAGAGCCGCTCCAGCACATTCTGCACAGCCCCTTCATGGCTGCTGATGACCGCTTCTGCGCCGGCATCTTCCTGCCCAACTATCTTTGCCTCTGTTTTTGTCAAATGTACAGCGCCTTGACAGACGCTCCCGTCTGGCAGGAACATTGCGGGGCAAGGCAACATGTGGCATGAACAAAGGCGCCCTGCAGATGGTTGCCTGGAGCTAACGTGACATGAGAAGTGACATATGGACGATACAGCACTGATACAGGCCTTTCACCTCATGTGGGACAATTTTCCGGGCATGGCCCGGCTCATCAACAAAAAGCACATAGTGCTTGCCGCCAACAGCATTGCCGAAAAAAAAGGCTTTATACCGGGAACGCTCTGCGCCAAGGTAAACGCACCGGACA
This sequence comes from Desulfovibrio sp., assembly GCA_017454325.1. Lineage (GTDB taxonomy): Bacteria > Desulfobacterota > Desulfovibrionia > Desulfovibrionales > Desulfovibrionaceae > Desulfovibrio. Next base: position 1,540 of record JAFTDG010000008.1, read on the forward strand.
TACAGCAGGGCTGTAAAATGGCAGCCGCGTTCAAGACAGGGCAGGCCAAGGTCGATACCCTGCTGGGCGACCGCCTGCGCGGTTGGCTGCCCGTTGAGGGGCACCCCGACGTGCTCGTCCACTTTGCCATCATGCTGCCGGACACGGCATCAGGGGCAGAGCCTGCCCGGACCAAAGCTGAATAACCCAATACCAGCATACATCCTGGGCAGGATGCATACTGCCCATTTTTTTGCTTGCGGTGATTCATGAAATTTTCTAGACTTGAAGTGCTGTGCAGGAGCAACAAGAGTTTCACTTTTCTCAGGATGTAGACGATGTCGATGGTCAATCCCTTTGCAACAGCTGCAGATGCCGGCGTTAATGTGCATCTCCTCTGCAGCCTTGAGCGGCCTAACGGGCCAAGAGATGTATCGCTCGACGGGCGTTTGCAGGCTTCAGAGAATCGCACATGGCTCTTTACAGCTGAAAAATGTACTATTCTAGACGGTACGTGCCGCAGGGCATCACACCAGGCCAAATATTCCTTCCGCATACCCGGGGAAGGTGCCGGTACGGGTGTTTCCGGCGAGGCGGATGTGCTCAAGGTCATTGACGATGCCTCCGGTGCCATTGCCGCCTTGTCCCTGCGTTTTGGCAGTGTGCCTGTCATGCGCGCACTGCGCAGGCATCCGCGCTATGCGTGGAAAGCCGATTTCACAAAACTTGCTGCGGTCTTTATGCCAGGCAAGCCTCCGGCTACGCGCGAAGCGCTAAAGGCCACACTGCGCGAGCATGTGTCACACCATCCCCATCCACCCCTCATTCTGGACATTGCCGCCGGCGGCGGACGCATCTGCCTGCCAGAGGACCAGGTGGGCCGTTCCTTTTCACCTGACTGTGTGCATGTCATCTTTTTCGTGCCGAGCAAATTGCAAGCCGGGGAGCAGCCCTTTGCGTTCCTGGCGCGGCATCTGGGGCGCTGCACCCAGACCTGTCCCACAGGCGTAGCCATGCGTTTTGCCTTCCTGGCCGAAATGGACTGGATGAGTACGGCACCCTGCCACTGGATGAATATTGCTAGCCAGGGCTCGCAGCGCCTGAAGGAATGCCTCGAACGCTATGCTGACGATACCTATGTGCAGGATTGATGCTGAAGCACCTGTCACGCCAAGCCCTATCTACGAGGCGATACTGTAAGCCCCCTTGCCTTTATTTTTTACTGTGTACAGGGCGCTGTCCGCGCTTGCATACAATTCGCTGAATGTCGCCCCGTTCTGGGGATACAGGGCAATGCCCACAGACAACGACACATACCCGTCAAGGCTGCTGCCCTCATAAATCTGCGCCGCCTGCTGCACTATGGATGCCGCCAGCCTGTGTACTGATGCCACATCGCTGACACCACAGGCATAAACCATAAATTCGTCGCCGCCCACACGGCCCTTCACATCTCTGCCCTTGAAGGAACTGTGAATGATGCCCGCGATGCCCATCAGCACCTTGTCGCCCGTGCGGTGCCCGAATGTGTCATTGATATCCTTGAAATTATCCACGTCTATCATCAGCAGGGCACCCCGCTCCACATGACCGGAACGGTCGTTTTTTTTCAATGTAATGGCAATAAGCTCCTCTGTAGCCTTTTTGTTCAGAAGCCCGGTCAGGGAATCCACAGTGGCCCTGCGCTCCAGCTCCATTTTGAGCAGCTGCTTTTCCGTAACATTGTTGATGAGCGCCACAATGCCGTTGACCTTGCCATCCCTGTCATGCGTCGGTCGTTTTATCAGCTCAAGGAACTCGCGCTCACCGTCGGTATTCTCCTCAATAACATACGTCGTTCCCTGGCCTGAAGACAGAATGGCCCTGTCTGTCTCCATGGCTTTACGGGCATTGGCCTTGTCTTTGCGTATTTCAAGATCTGTCTTGCCACGAATGGTCCAGTGCTTCGCTCCACGGCCATTGATGTGGCTCCAGTAATGGGTAGCAAAGATATATTTGCCCTCGGCATCCTTCAGATAGATGTTTGAAGGCAGTTCCCGCAGAATGTTTTCAATATCTGAAAACGTAAATGATTCCTTTGATCGCACCGCGTTGTGAATGCGTTTTTGGATCAGGCTTTCAGTAAGTGGAGGAAGTATGAAATCACTGAAGCCTGCCTGCAAACACGCATCGGCATAACAGATATTATTCTGATTTTTTGAATATACAATAATTGGCAATGATGCATACAAATTATTATTTGTTATACATTTTACAAAATTGTAATTATGTATCGTTGCAAAATCAAATTCTTCCAAAACAGCACAGACATCTTTTGCACCAAGAATTGTATAGGCATCCTCAACAGAAAAGGCAGATTCAATGGAATAATTGTTTTCCAGCAGCCTGCGCATCGGTAAGGCACTATCCAAATCAGGTGTGAGTACAAGTAGAGTTTCCATAACGCGTTTCCAGAATTACACAGCATGCCGCAGTCGCCTAGCTCTCTCTGACAAAAAAACCTGTGAAGCAACAGCCCAGGCACCGTATTGCCAATGCCTTTCACCGAACCTCCTTCCCAAGGCACCTCCAATTCAGGCAGCAATGCAAGAAAATTGTAATAAAATTTCAACGGCATACCAACGATACCCGTGTGCAGGGCTGATGGTTTTGCCTGACAGAAAGGCAGTTGGTTTCACCGCGGCTTTCGTGTAGCGTTAGCCCATGGACAAGAAAAAGATTCTGCTGGTTGCGCTGGGGCATCTTTCCTGTGATGTCAATGGCGGCGCTCTGCCCGCCGTGCTGCCCTTTGTGCGGGCCGCCTATGGCCTGAACTACCAGGCCACGGCCGGGCTGATGTTCGCCTATTCCTGCCTTTCCTCCCTGATACAACCCCTGTTCGGCCTACTGTCCGACAGGTTTTCCCGGCCCTGGTTCATCCCCCTGGGCGTGCTGCTGGCAGGCTGCGGCCTGGCGGCCGTGGGCTGGATGTCCGGCTACTGGAGCATATTTGCCGCCATTGTTGCCAGCGGTGTGGGCTCAGCCCTGTTTCACCCCGAGGGGGCGCGCCTGGCCAACCGAGTTTCCGGCGAGCACAAGGCCGTGGGCATGAGCATTTTCTCCATCGGCGGCAACTGCGGCTTTGTACTGGGCCCGCTGCTGGCCACGGCGGCATTGGGCGCCCTGGGGCTGGCCGGCACCACGGTATTCGCCGTGCTGGCCTGCACCACAGCGGGGGGCCTGTTGTGGCATGTGGCGCGCATGCAAGCTTGTGCAGCAGGAGCGCGTGCTGTAGCTGCAGCGCACGATGACGGGGAAGACGTGCCTGCCAACGACTGGGGGCAGTTCGCCCGCCTTACTGTGGTCATCGTGGCCCGGGCCATAGCCTTTATGGGCTGCAATACCTTTATTCCGCTCTACTGGGTCAGTGCCTTTGGGCAGACCAAGGCCACCGCTGCGCTGGCACTGACCTTTTTCTGTGTCTGCGGCGTCATCAGCAATGTGTTCGGCGGCATGCTTTCAGACAGATTCGGCTGTCGCACCATCATCCGCTGCGTGTTCCCGCTGATTCCCCTTGCTGCGCTGCTCTTCAGCCAGTGCTCATCGCTGTACGCAGCCTGGGCCGTGCTGCCGCTGCTGGGCTTTTCGCTGTATGCGCCCTTCAGCGCACAGGTGGTGCTGGGGCAGCAGTACCTTGCCAGAAATATTGGCTTTGCCTCCGGTGTCACCCTGGGGCTGGCCACCACCTTGGGTGGCATAACGGCTCCCCTGCTGGGCTGGATAGCGGATACCTACGGTATGGTCCGCACGTTTGAGACTCTGGCGGTCATTGCTGCGGCAGGGGCTGTTTTTGCCCAGACGCTCAGGCCCCCGAAGCGCAGTGCCCCTCAGCTCCCCTAATAGGCAATACCGTACTTCTCAAAGACGTCTTTCAGGCGTTGGGCGTGCGTATTCTCCTCCGGACTGTTGTGCATAATCATACATTGTCATGGCGTTTTCCTCTCTTGTAGGTTGGCCTGCACAGGCCAGTGGGTCTGTGCAGGCGTGTGCTGCTAAGCCGGGTGCTACGCTTTGTTGAAAGCGGTCTTGGGCTGACGGCAGCGCGGGCACTTCCAGTCGTCCGGCAGGTCTTCAAAGCGGGTATGG
>JAFTDG010000056.1 GCA_017454325.1 Desulfovibrio sp.
AATAAAAACTGGTTTTATTTATAAGAACGGAAATGGTGTGATTTGGGATAATTTCCAATCTAATGTACGTAAATCAACAAAAAATGAAGATAATATTATTTCAACAATAATTCATTACATGTTGGAATTAATTTATGTAAATTCAAATATATTACATTCTGAGTACCGTATAACAATTTTACAACAAGATAAATATACTTTAATTTTATATCCTAGGACAAAAAAATTTTTTAAATTAATTAAAGTAAATTTTACTTATGATTATAAAAATGTAAATAATATCTCTTTCATGGAAACTAATGGAGATAAGATAGATATTTCATTTAAAAAAATTTACATCAATAATGATTTTCCAGATTCGTGTAAACCTCTTCTCAAGAATATATTTTAATGAATATCAAAGAAGATATAGATAATAACTTCTTTATTAAACTTTATTATAAAATTTACAAATATAGATTTCTGTGCATCTTTATTACAATATCATTTTGGATTTTTGCAGTTTTTTATTCTTCACATATGAAACTAGATACAAGCAGCTTGCCATTTTTCCCAGACAAAAATGCATATGCTCGTCATATAGTTGAAGCTATAGATATTTTACCAACTTCACGGTTACTTTTTATTGACATATCTGTAGATAAACCAGAAAGTCGAAACGAATTACTTAGCGTTGCAAATACTATTCTAGATGAATTACCTCCAGATTTAGCAACTCCTGCTTCATTAGCTATGATCAAACCTCAAAATCTTATGTCACTATTACCATATTATACTGATACTCATGTTTCACAAATTTTATGTAGATATATTGAAAGTAAGAAAATTGAAGAATATGTGATTTCAGCAAAAAAAAATAAGCAGTTTTGTAACAATTGGACCGCTAGTCGACTGGTTGCGGTCTGATCCACTAGAACTCCGCCATAATATCCTTAATCGTCTCCCTGTAATAGATAATTTTTATAGTTTGTTCGATCCCATCTTGGGCTACCCTGTAAGTACTGACGGTAAGCATATATTATTGACGCTACGATTTAAGCATTCACTGCATGATGTAAATGCTGCTGAACGACTTATGAAAACGTTGCACAGAACGTTGTTGCGTTACAACTCTTCAGATGTACATATTCTAATTGTAGGAGGTCTGTGTCACAGTGCAGCCAATACTCGCGTTATAAAACATGACGTGGCTCAAATAGCTGTTATTTCAGTCTTTGGTTTTGTACTGATATACGCTTTGTTTGTACCTTCAATTGCAGCAATTTGGTTACTACTTGTTCCATGTTATGCTGTTAGCACTGCGCTAGGTATTATGTCGATAACATGTGCATCGCTTTCTGGTTTAGCTTTAGGGTTTGGTGCTTCAGTACTTGGAATTGCAGAGGATTATGCAGTACATATGCATTTTGCCCTTGGAAATGGCGATGCAAATCGTATCCTGCCTGTGATTATTCCGTCTTTGCTTCATGGTTTTTTAGTAAATGTTTCTGGATTTGTTATTTTATTGTTTTCAGGAATACCAGCTATACGACAATTAGCATATTTTTCAATATTGACATTAACTATAGGTTTTTTACTTGCTATAGTTATCTTACCTGTATGCCCTTTTTTCGCTTCATCTTCAAGGAAACATGCAGATATAAATGAACAGCAACGTTTGCCAATATATGGTATCACAGTGAGTTGTGTTATATCTCTACTGATAATTTGCACTGTTCTTTTCCATTTGATACATGTTGATGTTTCTCCACAGACTATAGGAGCAGAAGCTTTAAAGTTGCATCAGGATGCTGAGTTCTTACGTAAAATTTGGGGAATTGACGAGGACAATATTCTTATTGTTAAAGGGCAAAACAGAGACGCTGCACTTGCGACTGCACGACAAATTGTTGCTACTCTCAAAAAACTGGATCCAAATAACAAAGTAAAAACATTAACAGCTCTTTTGCCAAGTGTTGAAGAATTGCAAGCAAATCTAACACGTTGGCATGCATTTACACAAAAATATGGTGAGCATCTTGTTCAGACTTTGAATAAAACAGGAGAGTATTATGGATTTTCATCAACTGCATTTGAACCTTTTTTACAAATATTAAAATCACCAGTACCTTCTTTTGATTCAGATGTATTACGTTCTGCCGGTTTAGGCATGATTCTTGATACATATTTGCATGAAGATGAAAAGGATGGAGCAGTGCGCATTTTGTTGCGTACGGATCGAATTGTTGACATTTCACAATTTGATCAACAAATTGCTTCATGTATTATTGCACTGTCTCCTAGCGACTTGGAGAAAATATTACTTAAACAATTTACATCGGAAAAATATCTTGTTCCAGCAGCATGGGTAATATGCGTTTTGCTTTTGTTTCTTTGGTTTCGCAATATACCTCAAGCTCTGCTTGCAGCTTTGCCTCCACTGTGTTCACTTTGTTGTATACTTACTTGGTTTGTCGTATCAGGACATAGTCTAACCATTGCTGGAATTGCTGCTATGCCATTGGTATTAGGGCTGTCTGCGGATCATGGCATTCTTGTAACGCACGAACTAGCAAAGGGAGTAAAAACAGGTGTTAGCCGTGCAGTTCTCGTTTCTTCATTAACGACACTGACAAGTATGGGCTTGCTTGTACTCGCACAACATCCTGCTTTACATGCTATGGGAGAAGTAATTTTTTGGGGATTGTTGGTAGAATCTCCTGCTGCTCTGTTATTGTTGCCAAAACTCACAGCTCCAATGAAGAGAACATAGCCGTGAGAATTTATTTTTTGGTATATATTTTAATTTTAATTATGTTTTCTTGTGGATGTGCTGGAAGAAATATTTATACAAAGCTCTCTTCTTGCATATCATCGTCATTTTATGCACAATTTGGAGTACGATATATCATAGCTAACAATATTGTACCAATGTTGGGAGAGATATCTCTTAATGATAAAGGTAATGGTAATTTGACGCTCATTTTTCAACAAGGTATTACTTTTGGTAATTGTAATTATATAAATTTAGAAAATAATTTTAAAGAAGTACATATGATATGCAAGCAAAAAGTAAGCATAAATAAAAATTTTGAACATATGTTAAATATTTTAGGAATTGCATTATATAATATTTCAAAAGAATTATCAAAAAAAACACAATTTCATAAAATAATTATAAATGACGAGTGGATTGGAGATTTTTTCTTTGAAGATGAATATTTACACTGTAAATATAAAGATAATCGTGGTTCAAAAATAAATTTTATATTTACGAAAATAATACACAAAGATGTCAACAGTTAACGCGAGTCAGATAATAAAAGAATTTGTCAAGGGGAAAAATGCAGGAAATGCACGACACTTAATGAGAAAGATTAACGCTCTTTCGTAAATCCAGATATTCCATTGGCGTTAAAGGCCGCACGGAGCCGTATGGTAAATCTCCCAATCGAAGTATCCCTTGAGCTATGCGTCGCAAGCGCAATATAATCAGTCCCAAATCGCGGCACATACGACGAATCTGGCGATTCAATCCTTGACATAAGACCATGCGCAACTGTGTATTGCCAGATGGAAGAGCTGTAGCCTCGACTTCAAGAGGATCGACATCATCACCATCGGTCAAATGCATGCCGTTTCGTATCGTCATCAACTTTTTTTCGGATACGTTGCCACGAACCAAAACTTCATAAGTTTTTGGCTGGTGATAGCGTGGATGCATGAGCCGTTGAGCTAATTGTCCATCATTAGTCAAAAGCAACAAGCCTTCTGAAAAATAATCAAGTCTTCCAACAGGATAAAGGCGTATCTGTTTATATTTTTTAGGTAGTATATCTATAATGGTAGGTCGTCCTTGTGGGTCGTTGAGCGTACACACAACATGCACAGGTTTGTGTAGCAATATACAGGTAAATTTATGTGGCTTTTCAAGTGTCTTTCCGTCGACACTGATAACGTCGCGTTCAAAGCGTATATGGCGAGCAGGATTAGTTTCTATGATGTTGTTGACAAAAACGCAACCAGAAAAAATATATTCATCTGCCTTGCGCCGTGAACAAAATCCTGTTGCAGCAATAGCTTTGTTTAGTCTAATGAGGTTATTAACGTTGTCATGTGACATAACAAGTACCCGTCAATATGTGTTCTCTTGGGATATAAGATAGAATGGTCTGCGAAATTATTTTCAAAGAAACAAACGAGTAGGCGCTGTTTTTGATGTGAAAATTACAAGAGAACAGGATTTTTTTTAGTAAACTGTTCTCCATTTGTTGCATGAAGGCATAACATCTGATAACTCACTAGAAAGTCTTATATAATCCTATCATAAGTGACTGCAAGCTATTTGTTTTCTAGACGCCATGAAGCAAGAGGCTTATACTTGGCACAGGACTGCAATCTTCCGTATATACCATACTGTGAGGAAGCCCATGCAATCACCACCAATGAAAATTCATACCGTTCCAGAGCATTCTATAGCCTTCATGCAGGCCGTATCAGGTGGAACAGTTAGGTGCAGCGGGGACTATCTGTTTTTCACCGGGGACAATTGGTTGATCGGCATTGGCTATCCAGTTACAGGCTCCTATGATGACGTGAGCTTTTGGACTGCCTTGGAGTTTGTGGCACGAAAGAACAATATTGAAGACTGTTGGGCCATAGCTCCAAGCATGCCTGCGCAGTTGCAGCCTTACATTACAGAAAAGGATGTTTATTATATTTTACCTTTAAACGTCGCTGTGCCGCCTTGCTTGCGTAGGGAGGTACGCCGAGCAGAAACCTGCTTGCGCATTGATGAAACGACGGAATTTTCTGCTGCTCATCGACGTTTGTGGGCAGAATTTGTCCAACGCCGTCCCCTGAAAGCCCATGCGCGTGAACTGTTTGCTCGCACAGTCGTCATGCTTAATGCTCAGGACACAGACATTCGTCTGCTCAATGCTTGGGACAGCGATGGAAATCTTGCGGCATGTTGCGTCATGGACTACGCTCCTGATGCTTTTTGCAGTTACATCATTGGGGCGCATTCGCGCATACACTATACTCCGCACGCTGTAGATGCGCTTTTTGCAGTCATGCTGCGCAACGCTCGCAAGACTGGTAAGGAGTATATTCACTTGGGTCTAGGTGTCAATGAAGGTATTACCCGTTTCAAAAAAAAATGGGGCGGCTTCCCTATCATGCCGTATCTTGAAGCATCATGGCACATGAGCGAGCTGCCATGTCGGCATCATTCTTCCAAGAAAACTGGTGGACTGGTGCGTGAGGCTATCGACCATACTCTCGTTACGTTATTGCACAACGGCGGTGCATCTGAACGCAGGAAACTACCAGAACAGCCTGAAGAACGTCCTTATGCTATGCTGTGGGAGGTGCGGAAAGATAAACAGATATCTTTTCTTGGGGGGACAGCCCATTTGTTTCGTTATTCATTTGCTCGTTCTTTCCGTAAGTTGTTTCGCAATATGCGGGTTGTTCTTTTTGAAGGCCCCCTCGATGCCGCCAGTCTGGCTCTTGTAGCTCGAGAGGGTGCAAGAGCTGGCACACAGCCTTCTATGGTCAATATGTTTAACGATGAAGAAATACACCGTTTGCATGATGTCGTTAACGGGACGCAGAGTGCTTTGGCCCGTTTTTTAAACATAGCTTGGCCCCATCCTATTGACGTTCGTGGCATATTGGCATCCCATAGACCCTGGGCGGTGTTCTTTTCATTATATTATGCCTACTTGCAGCGATATGGGTGGAATCAGTCTGTGGATATGGAAGCTTGGGACATCGCACACGATATGGATTGCCAAGTAATTTGCATGGAGACTATTGAAGATCAACTGGCTTCGTTGGAGAGCATTCCTCTTGAGCGTATTTGTTACTTTTTGCGTCATCCGGAGACATGGCGATGGCATAGGCGTGTGTCCATGCAAGCTTATCTTGCTGGTGATATCGAAAAAATGCAGGGAACGGGTACGGAATTCCCTTCGCGTACCGAACGAGTCATTTCTGTGCGAGACGATGTATTCATTGCCGCTATGTTGCCTTATTTCGAGCAGGGGAGTGCTGTCGCACTCGTGGGAACTGCCCACTTGTTCCGTTTACGAGGTATGTTGCAAAACTGTGGCTTCCAACTTCGTCAGGTATATCCCACCATGTGGCACAAGCTGCGAGCCAGTTTGCGGGGTGACGCATGACATTGTTACGCGATTGCGCCAATTTGACGGCCCAGGCATATGTTATGGAGCAGGTGACAAACTATGTCACCTCTGTCAGTAATCTGCGTCCTGTAATCCATGAATCCTGTATAGCCTATGAGGACGAAAAGCGCTGCGTACTCGTGGCATATCCAACAGAATATGATCCTTCACTAGAATCTTTGACGACCGCGAAAAAACGCACAACACGCGTACATGCTGCCATACGCGATGCTCTACGTCATTCGCGCTGTACACTTGTCACTGTACTGGCTCCAGAGAGGCCAGACTGTGCGCCGTATAACGCAGCCGTCAACACCGATGCCTATGCCTTCCTGCGTCTCCCTCTGTCTGTTTCGTCCAGCAACTTACGAAATATGCTCCGTCGAGCCGGACGTGAATGTTGCATAGACGTAGAAACCTTTGGAGAAGAACATGAGTATCTGCTAAGGGCTTTTTGCCGCAGTCATGCTTTGAAGGAAAGCACGAAAAGTATATATGCCCGTATCGGGCACTATCTCTCATCTTGTCCAGAAGCATTGTTGTTTGCGGCTCGAGCCAGAAGTGATGCACGCCTTTTGGCCTTGGCTGTTGGCGACTTTGCTTCTCTGACTACGGCTTTCTATATGTTTGCCGCCCGGGCAGCAAACTGTCCCCCAGGAGTCGCAGATGCCTTGTTGCATGCCCTGGCATCTGAGGCAGAACGACGTGGACATGCTCAGCTCAATCTAGGGCTGGGCATCAACGATGGCATACGGAATTTCAAGCGAAAATGGGGCCAAGCACAGTTGTTGCCCTATATAGAGACATCATGGACACGAGTCCTAGGCGACGCAGAAATGCAAAAGTCCGATCCCGTTATGAGCATTGCATCGTTGGACGGATCGTTAGTTGCGTATGCCCAGTCCACAAAGCTCACATGGCGAGAGCGACTACGCCACGTTTTTACTGGTCAAGCACGCTTTCTTGATTGTATTCAGGTGGAGGTGTCGTCGCACTGTCCTGGAGGATGCCACTATTGTCCACATACAACACACAAAGACGTGTGGTGTACACGTCATATGACAGAAGAAACATTTGCCGCCCTGTCCCCACTAGTACGTTGTACACGGCGCGTCCATCTACAGGGCTGGGGAGAACCTTTGCTCAACCCCAATTTTTTTCGCTTTGCCGCTGCAGCACACCACGTGGGTTGTGCTGTTTCTACCACTACCTGTGGCCTAGGTCTGAACAAAAAAATTGCCCGCAGTCTAGTAGACTACGGGTTGGACATCGTTGCCTTCTCCCTGACAGGGGTAGACGAACAAGGAAATTCTGCCAGAGCAGGGATTCCTTTGGCAGCGGTTGCTGAAGGTATTGCCAGAGTGCAGGAAGCACGCCGAGAGAGAAAAAGTTCTCTGCCGCACATCCACCTTGCCTATTTATTGCTAGCCTCACACATTGAGCAAATTGTCTTCCTTCCGGATCTGATGGCACGACTGAATGTTTCGACGGCAGTTGTCAGCACGTTGGACTACATCCCCCTACCATATCTGGAGTGCGAAGCTTATGCCCCAGGCGACAGGAGAACAGGGCAAGCCTTGGAGATATTGCGTTTAGCTGCTGAACAGGCATTAGCTGACGGGCGTCACATATACTATGGTTTGCCAGGCATTGAACCTCTTAAGGAATGTGCAGAAAAAATACAATCCTGCCTATATGTTAATGCGGATGGCGAGCTATCGCCTTGTGTGTATTGTAACCCACCTACTCTGGAAGAGAATCCCTTACGTCGTGTTTTCGGCAATGCTCGACTTAGCTCTCCGCTAACAATATGGGAATCTCCAGAATTTCGCCAATTTCGTTATAGCCAAATGTCTGGCCATTGTGAAGAAGTGTGTCGTGCTTGCCCAAAACGTTTTGTACGCCTTCGCTAACTATTCGTACGTCAGGGCATACGTCCCAATCCGTCCAAACCGTGAAATATCTTGACGAATGTTATATGGCTTCTACATGGATGAAAACTTCAGGCTCTGTTGAACAAAATAATGTCTACACACATATCAAAAATGGATTTCTATTTTGGAAGCAGACTAGCATAATCTTCACTCCGAACATGTTTTTTTATCAAAACTAGACCAGCCTTGCGATCACCTTGCAGCGTTGTGACAAGAAAGACATCATTTTCGGCTGCCACCCAGGCTTGACAAAGGGTCTGCTGTTGCGTGAAGGAGAAAGTATATTGGCCATTCTTTTCCACTGGCGTGCGGGATGATTTGAACTGAGCGGCAAAAATGTCGGCTATAGTTTTTGCGTCAGCACCGCTGCTGGGACCGACGAAAAAACCCACAGAAGTGTTCCCGGAAACAGTGGACACTATTACCGTGGAAGTCGTTTGATTTTCAACTAGGGGCATGATCACCTTCCAATTCTCGGGGAGGGTGATCGTCAGGTACTTGGTACGGAGTTCGTCTGCCAAAACATCTAAAGGCCCCACAAAAAAACAAAGCATGAGAATAAGTAATGTACGCATAGGGCTTCCCTTGATGGTGTTAGTTTCAATAATACAGGTTCGCAGCATTGGCTGTAACACAAAGAAAATAATGAATTTTTTTGTGCAACGCTGCATGCTATATCACAAATATCGTGCTGGGAATTTTTTTTTGTATGATGGCTTGTGTCCAAAAAATGCTGTCGTGCCAAGGTTTTTTAACTTTTTTCCACTGTAGGATTGACGTCGACAAAAATTATTTTTTTTATCTCTTGCCATGCATTTCATTATTATTCATTATAACAAAAAACATGTTTTGTCAGCTCTATTTGCGATGGTATCAATCCAAGGAGAGTGTATGGCATCACCAGGCAAGTTACCATGGCTGAAAGTTTTTTGCGGCGGCGTTGTTTCGGGGGCCGTGTTGTTGGGCGTGGCTATCTATGCTATGCTCGGAACGGATCAACGCCCCTTCTGTTCAACCTGTCACATCATGCAGGAGGCTGCAATTACGCACAAACTTGGCACGCATGCCGATCGTTCTTGTAATGACTGTCACGCGCCGCATGCCATACTGCGTAAATTGCCTTTTAAGGCACAGGCAGGAATTACGGATTTTTTGGGAAATCTTTCCGGAAAGGATGTACCCTATCCGCCTAATAAACCCACCCGTGACATAGTCAACGAAAATTGTATTACCTGCCATATACAGACTAACATCAATGTTGCCAGCATGGACGCCAAACCCTATTGTGTGGACTGTCATCGAAATATTGCCCACATGCGGCATCAGCCCATTGCCCAAAGGACGGTAGCCTATGAATAAGCACATTTTTCTTCCTCTTGCTCTGGGGTTGGCCCTCATGGCCGGGTGTAACGACGTTTCCACGGAGCTAAAAACACCTGAGTACAAGACTGGCCTTACCAAAGATGAAACGCGTACTTCTGTCTTTGCAAAGCAATTCCCCTCGCAGTACGCTTCTTACATGAAAAATAACGAGAGCGAGGTGATGACCAAATATAAGGGTTCCATCGCCTTTCACAAAGAAGATGAAATCAATCCACTGCCCGAAGGATTCAAGCAGGGTTCCCAGCCATATCTCAAAAATCTCTGGTTGGGTTACCCCTTTTCCTACGAGTATAATGAAGCACGGGGACATACCTATGCCATTGAGGATATTGTCAATATTGATCGGCATGACCGTTTTAGCGCAGACGGCAAGGGACATATGCCAGCTACCTGCTGGAACTGTAAGACGCCACATATGATGAACTGGATCAAGGAATACGGTGACAAATTCTGGGCCATGGACTTCAATACCTTCCGCCCCAAGGATATGATTTCCACGGACGAATCCATCTCATGTCCCACATGCCATGACCCACAGACCATGTCTCTGCGACCCTATTCCGAACCTCTGCAGGACTGGCTGAAGCGTTCCGGTCAAGACTGGAGCAAGCTATCGCGAAACGAAAAGCGCACACTTGTCTGCGCTCAATGCCATGTGGAATACTACTTCATTGCCAAAGGCAATGGCCCACATCAACGTCCCGTATTCCCTTGGGATTTGGGCAAAACTCCGGAAGCTTTTTGGGAATATTACAAGACCCACGGTCCCAAGGATGCCAACGGCAAGGAAACACCGTTTACGGATTTTGTACATGCGGCCTCCAAGGTCAATATTATCAAGATGCAGCATCCCGACTATGAGACACATCAGGACGGTCCCCACGGTGCTGCCGGCGTGGCCTGCGCCGATTGCCATATGCAGTTTATACGTGAAGATGGCAAGAAGGTCTCCAGCCACTGGATGACATCCCCGATGAAGGACAAGGAAATGCGTGCCTGTCGTCAGTGCCATGCGGATAAGACGGCTGAGTATTTACGCGGTCGGGTACACTATATCCAGGACAAGGTATACGAAAAGCTGCTGAATGCCGAAGCCATGTCGGTCAAGGCACATGAAGCCGTACGGCTTGCCAATAACTGGTCGGGAGAACGCGACCCAAATTACGAAAAACTCATGATGGAAGCCCGCGAAATGGTGCGCAAGGGCCAAATGTTTTGGGATTATGTGTCTGCAGAAAATAGCATGGGTTTCCACAATCCAACAAAGCAACTCAATACATGCATGACTTCCTTTGAGAGTAGTCAGAAGGCCATAGATTTAGCTTGCCAGGCAACCATGTATGGCATTGCACCTGCGCTGGCCGGAGACATACGCGATATTGTTCCGCCCATCCGTCAGTTAAGCCGTAAGTTACAGCAGGATGGTGAATTCTTGCAGCAACATCCGTGGACAAGGCTTCTGCCGGTTAAGCCGCAGCACAAGCAGGTTTGGGATGGTCAGGTATGGATCGGCGACGGATCGCAACCTGACATGCTGCGCAGTATGAAATAAACACGCCGTAGCGCTTCATGAAACATGAAGGGCCTCTGCATATGTGTGGAGGCCCTTATCTTGAATGTGTATCCGGCTATAGTCTTTTTCTTGGTGGAATCCATTCTAGCGAGGATGCAAGCTCAAACCGCAGTGCTGCCAGCAGGCGTTTTCTGCTTTTCCATTGGTTGCACCAAAAGTCCCTTCATTGTCCAGGATATAGGTCGCACGGCCAGGAGTCCACGGTGGTGAGCAATGTTTTCAAAAGCAGCGACATCCAGCGCAGGAGAGAGAAAACACGGGACATAGTATTCATTGATACCCTTGAGATTGTCGAGTCTTTCTCCGTTGTCTGGCCTGTCAACAGTCATATACATCTGAGGCAAGGTGCATTGTGACTGGAAAAAAAGAACTTTTTTTTGGGCAATGACTTCACGCAGCCGGGCGGAGCGCGTCAAAGCAAGCGTGTGCGGTATCTGGTCGTCAAAATGAGCGGCAGCCGTCCCAGGCCGTCTAGAGTAGGGAAAGACATGGGCATAGCTCAAGGGAAGACGTTGCACCAAGGCTAACAAAATATCCATATCCTCTTCAGTTTCACCAGGGAAGCCCGTTATAAAATCCGCTCCTAGTCCCATGACAGGCCAGTGTTGGGCAATATTGTCCAGCGCCGTCTCGAGCATGGCAGCGGCGTAATGTCCTCTGCCCATGCGTTTGAGAACCCTCTGACTTCCATGTTGTAGAGAAATATGCAGGTGGGGACAGAGCATGCGGCATGATAGTAATGTGTCAATGCCGCGTTGATTGAGAAGTCCAGGCTCCAATGAGCTGAGACGTAGGCGGGCTTTGCCGTAAAATTGGGGGGCGAGGCTTACATCCAGTGTCTTGAGCAACGACCAGAAATCATTGCCATCCGTATCTCGCCCGTACTGTCCGAGATTGATGCCTGAAATGATCAGTTCCGTATATCCAGCCATAAGCAAGCGGTGGGCTTCGTTGAGGATATCGCCTATGGGGCGACTGTGGGATCTTCCTCGTGTTAGAGGGACAATGCAATATGTGCAACGGTGATTGCATCCATCCTGTACCTTAAGTACGGGACGTGTGCGCTGAAAGCTTGAAATGCAAAAAGGGGGGTAAGCTGTGTTGAAGGGTACAGTGGAAGAGAACGTGACGTGCATATCAGGCCATGGGCCTGCCAGAAGTCGATATTTTTCTTCTTGGGGAACGAGTAAATCTGGCTCGACCGAAGCAGCTCCTCTGCAGGGGGTATAGCTAGCAAAAAGTCTGGTTGAACAGCCTGTGAGTATCAGTCTGGCTTTTGGCGCTTCGCGCCGTAAGCGGTAGACGGCATTGCGTGCGTCACGTTCTCCCTTGGCTGTGATGGCACAGCTATTAATGCAGAGTACGTCTGCCAGGGAGGGCATGGAACATTCCACGCCGCCCTGGGCCGTCCATGCCTCACGCAATGCCTGCGTTTCGTATTGATTGACCTTGCAGCCAAAGGTAACTAGAAAAAAATTCCAGTGGTGCATGTTTTTGATGTACGCAAAAGCCCGTATCTTGACAAGGGGATAAGCACGACGGACACAAGATTGTGGATTGGGTGCCCCAGGAGAACATTGTTTTCCGCGCATTTATGGCATATATTCTCAATTTCGAGGGACGGCTTGATACAAAACGTCATGAATTGCGCAAAAATCGTACTCCGGAGCGTTGTTCGATACGGGGGAATCAAGGAGATCATACTATGGCCGAAGAAATCATGGCCGCTTCGCAGGGAGATGATGCCGAAGATTTTGCCGCCATGTTGGCAGCCCATGAAGCGGTTGCTCCGTCATTGCAGCAAGGGCAAAAGGTAACTGGTACGGTTATATCCATTGCCGGTGATAATGTTTTCGTTGATGTGGGCTTCAAGCTTGATGGCATCATGGATCGCAAGGATATTCTAGATGCGGAAGGTAAAGAAAGCGTCGTTGTTGGCGACAGTGTAGAAGCATGGGTCGTAGGCGTATCCTCGGGGGAAATTCGCCTTTCACGATCTATGAGCGGAAGCGGTATTGCCGCGCTGGAAGATGCACGAGATGCTGCTTTGCCGGTAGATGGCCGCATTACCAATGTATGTAAGGGGGGATATACCGTTGATGTAATGGGCAAAGCTGCCTTCTGTCCTGGCAGCCAGATTGGCATCTACGGAGTTGATGATCCGACATCTTTGATAGGGCGATGCCTACAATTTTTAATCATTCGTGTGGAAAACCACGGTCGTAACGTTGTAGTGTCTCACCGTGCTTTGCTAGAGCGTGAGCATAAAGAAAATCTAGAAAAAGTTCTTGAGCAGATCAAGCCAGGTGATAACGTTGAAGGCAAGATCACAAGGATAGCGCCGTTCGGCGTTTTCGTCGAACTTGCTCCTTCTGTTGAAGGGATGATTCATCTGTCCGAGCTTTCATGGTCGCATGTTACAAATGTAGATGCGGCTGTCTCTATGGGAGAAGTGGTGCGTGTCAAGGTACTTGCCATAGATAGAGATGCCAAAGGTCGGGTACGCATTTCACTTTCACGCAAGCAAGCAGAGGGAGACCCCTGGGAGCATGTCGGCGATCATCTCGTGGCAGGGAGCGTAGTTCAAGGCAAAGTTGTGCGTCTAGTACCTTTTGGGGCTTTCGTAGAATTACTGCCTGGTGTGGAAGGCCTGGCACATATATCGGAACTATCTTGGGCAAAGCATATCACAAAACCCGAGGATGTTTTGAACGTTGGGGAAAATCTTACTGTCAAGATCAAGGATATTGATCTGCAAACACGTCGTATATCCCTCAGTGTGCGTGATGCTGAAGGGGATCCGTGGCAGGATGTGGAAAGACTCTTTCCAGTGGGTTCTACGGTTAGCGGCACTGTGGAGAGTATCGGACGATATGGTATGTTTGTCGCACTGGCTCCTGGGGTCACGGGTTTGTTGCCCGATGCAGTGATCAAATCGTCCAAGACTGGAAAGCAATACAGTGTAATGGATAAAGGCGACACCGTTACCCTTACGGTACAAAAGCTGGATATTGCCGCCAGGCGCATCAGTCTTGCCCCGGAAGGTATGGATGTTTTGGACACTGATGATGACAATGCGTGGAAGCAGCACTCACGGGTCGGTGTTACCCAGGAGACAGGCATGACAGTCATGGCGCAGGCTCTACAAAAGGCTCTGCAAAAAAAGTAATGAGGAGAACATCATGGTGTTGAGAAAATGTCTTGCAGCCGTGATGGCTGTCTTGATTTTTGGAGTAATCCAGCTTGCCGTTGCAGCAGATTTACCTGATTTTAGCGATCTTGCTGCAAAATGTGGTCCGGCAGTGGTGAATATCGGTACAGAACGTAAGGTGGCCTCAGGTGGCCCAGATGAGTTCTTTGGAGAAATGTTTCGCAATCTGCCTCCTGGGTTTGAAAAATTTTTTGATCACTTCGGTGGCATGCGTAATGGCAAACGTCCATCAGCAAAACAAAAATCTCTAGGCTCGGGTTTTTTGATTTCTTCTGATGGTTATATCGTGACAAATAATCATGTGGTGGCTGACGCCGATGTAATTCGCGTTACCATTGATCAGAGCAATGGCAAAAGTGAGTCAATTCCTGCTAAGCTTATCGGTGCAGATGCTGAGACCGATCTTGCCCTATTGAAAATTGAACCTAAAAAGCAGTTGCCGTATTTGAACTTTGGCAATTCTGACGCACTCAAGGTGGGTGAATGGCTGTTGGCTATCGGCAATCCCTTTGGTTTAGATCACACGGTGACGGCTGGCATACTTTCTGCCAAAAAACGCAATATTCACTCTGGCCCTTTTGACAATTTTCTGCAGACAGATGCCTCCATCAACCCTGGAAACAGCGGTGGCCCATTATTGAATATGGTCGGCCAAGTTGTGGGCATCAACACCGCAATTATAGCCAGCGGGCAGGGTATCGGCTTCGCCATCCCTAGCAATATGGCCGCAAAAATTATCGAGCAAATAAAATCGGGGAAAAAGATTTCTCGTGGCTGGATTGGTGTTGCTATACAGGATGTGGACGAAAACACAGCCAAGGCATTGGGCCTCCAGGAAGCAAGGGGGGCGCTGGCAGGTAATGTGATGGAGGGCGAACCAGCTGCCCAGGCTGGCATGAAGGATGGCGACATTATACTTGCCGTTGATGACAAGGAAATTGAGGATGCCTCTGATTTGTTGCATGCCATTGCTGATAAGACTCCCGGAAGTCAAGCTACGTTAACGATATGGCGCGACGGGAAAAAGCAAAATGTCACTGTTACCTTGGGTGAACGTAAGTCTTCGCAGAATATAGAGCAAGGCGATAAGGGAAATAGAAAGGACGAAGGCTTGCTTGGCATTTCCGTGCGCCCCCTCAAGGATGAGGAACGTCGCGAGGCCCAAATTGCCAAGCATGAAGGACTTTATGTTGTAAGTGTCACTGCCGACAAACCCGCTGCAGAAGCGGATATTCGTCCTGGAGACATTATCCTCAAGGCCAACCAGAAATCCGTAACCAGTGCAGCGGCATTGAGCAAGATAGTGGAGCAGGAGGGTGTAAAAAGGGGAGCCATTATGTTGCAAATTGCTCGCCGTGGTTCAATTTTTATCCGTACTTTGAATCTGGACAAATAGCCCAAAAATCCAAAGGATATTTGTCATGAGGCTGTCCTTGCGAGGGCAGCCTCCTAAGCCCTCATTGGAGTGGTAGAATTTACGACTGGGACGTTCGTGTATATGAAAAAATGAGAGGTGGACAACCGTGGCGTAATGTGGAAGACCATAAAAATCGTAACATTTTGAAATTACAATAAAACTGTATTCGGTACCTCCTTTGGGTACACTTCACTTGATTAATGTACTTTTTCCTCTAAAAATTATTCCGTTACTGTTACAAAGCCCTTTTACCCAACCTATCTAAACCCTGAATCCGTGAGTAATCTAATGAATATTTATATAATATATTGAAAATAAAGAAAAAATCATAATTTTATCTTTCACCCATTGGGTGAAGAATGAGAAGAAAAATCACATGCAAAAATATTCAATAATTTATATTAATTACAAAATCGATAATATTATTTTATTTTTAAATTATAATAAATTATTCACGGATTCAGG
>JAFTDG010000057.1 GCA_017454325.1 Desulfovibrio sp.
GGCAGCATATTGGCGAAATGGCAGCAGGCTGGTGGTTCTGCCACCGATGGTACTGATAACGCGCGTTTCAGGAACCTGCCACAGGGCTTGCATACTCTGCATGCGCAGCTGATGCCGCTGCTCGCGCGCTGGAGAGAGCGCATCAGTGCCATGCGTTCTGCCAGGGAGCCACTGCCTGATATTCATATGGACGTGGGGGATACATCGGGCACACAGGCCCCTACAGCACAACCCACGGAGCATGACCCCAGGGAAGAGGGCGATACTGAGGATTTTTTTGCCGTAGCAGAAGATTTTGACGGTCACCCCATTTCTCCGCTTGAGCCAGCACCAGAACGCCTGCCTGCAGAAGAAGATAATGCAACTCCCCCTGTCACAGCAGCAAAGGCTGCAAGTCCCGTCACGGAACAGCCTGCGGAGGCACCTCAGGCCCAGCAGGTACCTGCCCCCAATGGCCCAGCCACCGCAACACAAGGTGCAGTAAAATCCGGGAGTCTTTTCCGCCGAAAAGCCCCTATACCGCTGCCCAGCCTAGAGTTACTCTCTCCTCCGTCGCAACAGGGTTCAAATGTGCATAAGGGGGACTTTGAGGCCAAGGGGCGCGCTTTGATGGCGTGCCTGCATAACTTCGACATTGAGGGCGAACTGGTGCACATTACCCCCGGGCCTGTGGTCACCATGTTTGAGGTGCGCCCTGCTCCTGGCATAAAGGTAAGCCGCATTGCCAATTTAAGCGATGACCTGGCCCTGGCGCTCAAGGCCGTTGCGGTGCGCATTCAGACCCCCATTCCCGGTACGGATACCGTGGGCATAGAAATTCCCAACGAAAACCGGGAAACAGTCAATTTTCGTGAACTGGCTGCTTCTAAAGCCTTCCGTGAAGGCTGTGGCCCGCTGACCATGATATTGGGTAAGGATATTGCGGGCAGGCCCTTCATGGCCGACCTGACGCGCATGCCGCATCTTCTGGTTGCAGGCGCAACCGGTGCCGGCAAAAGCGTATGCCTCAATGGCATCCTCGTGAGTTTGCTGTACCGCACCCAGCCCAGTGACCTGCAGCTGTTACTGGTGGATCCCAAGCGCATAGAAATGGCAGTGTATGCCGATGAACCGCATTTGGTGCATCCTGTGGTGACAGAGATGCAAGAAGCCAAAAACGCGCTCGACTGGGCTGTTCACGAGATGGACAAGCGCTATGAGGCCATGGCCCGCCTGAGTGTGCGCAATGTGGCAGACTTTAATCACAAACTGTCGACCTTTAAGAATGAGCTGCCCCCGGAACTGGCAGACCTTGAGCCCCTGCCGTATCTTGTGATTGTCATTGACGAGCTTGCCGATTTGATGATGACGGCGTCGCGAGAAGTGGAAACCAGCATCGTGCGTCTGGCCCAGTTGGCACGGGCGGCCGGCATCCATATGATACTGGCGACACAGCGTCCAAGTGTGGACGTGGTGACAGGGCTCATTAAGGCCAACTTTCCGTGCCGCATTTCCTTTCAGGTCACTTCCAAGCATGATTCTCGCACTATTCTGGATCAGATTGGTGCTGAGCATCTGCTCGGTCGGGGCGATATGCTGTACAAGCCCAGTGGCGGACAATTACAGCGTTTACACGGCCCGTTTCTCAGTGATGCAGAAGTTCAGGCGGTTGTTGCCCACTGGAAGAGGCACATGACCCCGTCTTACAAGGTGGATTTTGCACAGTGGGGCCTGGAAACGGCGACGGGTGCTGCCTCTGTTGGCGGTGGTGACATGGCTCAGGATCCCCTGTATTCTGAGGTGCAGGCTTTTGCCAATGATCAGGGGCGTGTTTCCATTTCTCTGGTACAGCGGCGTTTTAAGATCGGTTTTAACCGGGCTGCCCGACTTGTGGAGCAGCTGGAAAAAGATGGCTTTATCGGCCCGGCGGACGGCAGCAAGCCCCGAGTTGTTGTCCGTTGATTTTCTGTGCATGGGATGTTGCGCCATAATTTGACTGTGCATGAAGTGGAGGGTGTATGGGCGCCTACAGGATGCTAGCTGTTCTGCTTGTGGTATTGTTTTGCTCCATGCCGGTGTGTGCTGCGGATATGGCACCTCTTATTCAGGCCCGCTATGATGTGCTGCAGTCCTTTTCCGCGAGCTTTGAGCAGGTATTGACCCATAAGGAGAGTGGCACAAAGGAAACCCGGCAGGGCACACTTTTGTTCAAGAAGCCCTTGCTCATTCGCTGGCAGACAGCCAAGCCCCATGAGGAAACGCTTGTGGTGACTGCCAGGGAAATCTGGGATTACCTTCCCGATGAAGAGCTGGCCTACCGGTATCCCCTTGAGCTTGTGCAGGATTCACGCAGTATTATTCAGGTGGTAACCGGGCAGGCTTCGCTGAGCAAGGATTTTGATGTCAAGGATGAAGGCAGGGAGGGCAAGCTTGTCAAACTGCGCCTCTATCCCAGAGAGCCGGCACCACAAATGGTTGAAGCCTCACTCCTGGTTGAACCGTCTACCGGGTATATACGTCGGGCATCCATTACAGATTTTTACGGTAACACCAACGATGTGCGTTTCACCCGCTTTGAACCTGACGCCGCGCTGAAAGCCAAGGATTTCAGCTTTACGCCTCCCAAGGGAGTAGAAGTGGAGGACCGCATCAACAGCAAGATACAAGAGAGAGAACTCTTCAAGTAGCCTGCAGCAACAATATCCCCAAAGGAATTCCCATGCCTGAAATGCGACAAAATATCATTGATGACCTGTCCACTGTGACGACCGAATCCTGGCGTACCTTCCGCATCATGGCGGAGATGGTCGGCGCATTTGATACGCTCAATGCGCTCAAGGTAAATTGCATCTCTCTCTTTGGTTCTGCCCGTTGCACAGCAGATACGCAGGAATACAAGGATGCCGAAAAAATTGCACGTTTGCTGGTGCAGGCAGGGTATGGCGTCATTACTGGCGGCGGGCCAGGCATCATGGAGGCTGCCAACAAGGGAGCCACAGAGGCCGGTGGTGAATCTGTAGGCCTGCATATCCATCTGCCGCACGAGCAGGGCTGCAATCAATATGTAAAAACACGCTGCAATTTCCGTTACTTTTTTGTACGTAAACTCATGTTTGTGAAGTATGCCATGGCCTATGTGGTCATGCCTGGCGGCATGGGAACCATTGATGAGCTTTCCGAGGCCTTTGTTCTGGCCCAGACCGGGCGCACGCGTCCCTTCCCCATAGTGCTGTACGATTCGAGTTTCTGGGGTGGCCTTGTGGAATGGCTGCGCAAGACCATGGTTAAACGTGGCTTTATAAAGGAAGAGGAGCTGGACAAGCTCATTACCGTACTGGATACTCCTGAAGATGTGGTCACCCATTTGTGCAGGCTCGTGATTCTTTAGACACTCTGCCTGTTGCAGGTTTGCTGGCTCGGGCATTTGTTCCGGCTGGCCCATGCACCCAGGCACCGCCCGGCCACAGCTGGGATGCGCTTATGCATCTTGCCCTGGCACAGGCGCACAGGGCCAGCGCCAGGGGGGAAGTGCCCGTAGGCGCTGTGCTTGTAGCAGCGGATGGCAGGATACTTGCCCAATGTGCCAATGCCTGCCTGCACAATAATGACCCCACCGCCCATGCGGAACTGCTGGCCCTGCGTACGGGCGGCTCGGTGCTTGGCAACTATCGTCTCAATGGCTGTATTCTGGTGGTCACGCTGGAACCCTGTGCCATGTGCGCTGCAGCTATCATCAATGCCAGACTGTCAGGTGTTGTGTACGGTGCGGCAGACCCTCTGGCCGGTGCTGTGGTCTCGCAGGCCGAATATTTTGATGCCCAGTCTGCCCAGCATTCTGTCTGGCATATGGGGGGCATATGCTCCCAGCAATGTGCCACGGTATTACAGGATTTTTTTGCAGCCCGCCGCAGTGGTACATAAGACCGTCAGGTTTCCCCGCATATGCTGCAGGGTTGCTGGGCAAGTTTGGCGTGGTGTCTGTAAGCTATGCTTGAACTGACCGTTTTTATCAGTGGTGCCCTGGTCATGATCCTGGAAATGGTCGGGGCGCGTGTACTGGCGCCGCATGTGGGTACGTCTGCCATTGTGTGGACCAGCCTAATTGGCGTTGTGCTGGCATGTCTTGCTGCTGGTGCCTGGGTGGGTGGGGCGCTTGCAGACAGCAAAACTTCCCACCGCAGACTGGCCTGTATCCTGGCTGCCGCCGGTCTGGGCAGTGGCCTGACCGCCATATACCATACAGCAGTGGGGCAGTGGGCCGTAGCTGTTACCAGCAACCTGTATGCCGCGGCAGTTCTGGCAGCTCTGGGGGTGCTGGCATTTCCTGCCTTTTGCTGCGGTATGATCACGCCTTATGCCATTCGCATGCGCATTGAGAATGTGCATTCTTCCGGCGCGACTGTGGGCAGGCTCTATGCCTTTTCTACTGTGGGGAGCATTCTGGGCACATTCCTCGGTGGGTTTGTACTCATTTCCTTCTGGGGAAGCACGGCCATTCTGTGGGGCGTAGCCGCATGCCTTCTGGCGCTCGCCCTGTGGCACGGCAGAGGCTTTGCCAAGGTGATATTGCCTCTGGCCTGCCTGCTCTGCGGCGGCATGGCTGTGTTGCAAGGCAATACTGGTCAGGGCGAGCCAGGCCCTGATTTTTTGCTGGAAAGCCCCTATAACAGCATACGTGTTTTTGATGCCATTGATGCGGCTCAGGGCGGGCGGCCTGTCCGTCTTATGGCCACTGACCCCGGCTACTGTCAGTCAGGCATGCTTCTTGACGCGCCGGAGCACCCCTATTTCCGTTATACCCAGTTCTATGCACTGGGCACCTATTTTGTCCCGCAGGCCCGGCGCGTGCTCATGCTGGGCGGTGGCGGGTATTCCGTGCCCAAGTGGCTGCTGTCCCATGCGTCCCCCTTGCGCCAGCCCGATCAGGCCCGTGTGACAGTAGTAGAGCTGGACCCTGCCATGACCGCCACTGCCCGCCGCTGGTTTGGGCTCAAGGAGGACCCACGCCTCACCATCCTGCACGAGGATGCCAGGGTCTTCCTGAACCGGCAGCAGGAGCACTATGACCTTATCTTTGTGGACGTGTTCAATGCGCATTATGGTGTCCCTTTTCAGATGGGCACAGTGGAGGCAGCTGCCGCGCTGCGTCGGGCCGTTACGCCTGATGGCGCTGTCATGATGAACGTCATTTCTGCAGTGGAGGGCCCGGAAGGAAGGCTCCTTCAGGGCATCACAGCAGCACTGCGTTTTTCTTTTGCCCAGGTACTGCTTTTCTGTGCCGGGGAACAGCCCCCCCATGTGTTGCAGAATGTGATGGTTGTTGCCCTGCCACGACACGTGGGCAGTCTGTCCGGGAAGGATGCAGAGGACACTTCTGCTGCAGTTTCTTCCCCGCTGCCAGACAGCAGGCCAGACCTTGCAGCCCTTCTGGCAACACTGTACCGGGGAAATCTGCCTACTGCCGTAACGCCATTGACTGATGATTTTGCTCCGGTAGAGCGCTACACGCTTAACCTGCTTTCCCATTGACACGCCCCTTATGGGCATCTTGCGGGTTTTGGGCAAAAGAGGTACTGTCTACAAAAATCGGGAGGATACTATGACGGAACTTTCCGTACAGCCAGTGACAGCTGCTGAGAATACGCTCTCCATGCTTGGGCGTAAGTACGTTGCTACCGGTAATTTGACCCGTCCTGAAGATTTGATTGCGCTTTCGGCTTCTGTTGGTGTGACAAAATCGTACTATGGTCCTGATTTTGCCGAAATGCAGGTGAAGTCGTCAGATTTGCCAGAAACCGTGAAAGGCTTGCTGGCCAATTACGCAAGCTGACCTTTTTCTCTGGCCGACAGAATGGTTGCGCGTTTCTGGGTGTGACAGTGAGGCGATTGTGAACGAAACGATTGATGATTTGACAGTGCAGTTTGAGGAAAACGGTCAGGTTATTATCAATGAGTTGGATAAAGTTGTCCTTAGCCGCGGGGCGTGGACGACCATATTGTTCCGCTATCAGCAGTGGCAGCCGGAGAAGGACAGTTTTGGGCCGGACATGTTTGTCATACGCCGCTACAAGAAGAGCGGCGGCGAGTATCGCCAGCAGTCGAAATTCAATATTTCCAGCGTAGAACAGGCCCGCAAGATAGTGGCTGCGCTCAGCGCCTGGATAAAATAGCATCTTTCCGCAACGTCCCCTCAAAAACAATGTGGGCAGGCCGGTTATGTAACCGGTCTGCCCGTTTCTACCTATACAAGGCTACCCATTTAGGAATTCACGACTATTGTATTCGTCAACTCTGTCAGCTCCACGCCCTGAAGCTCTACCATGATGTCCGTTTCTGACGCTCCGGCTTTGCCGTCGCCCATGCACACATAGGTATTGCCGTTATCCACAAAGGCGACGACATCAGTTGTAGCCGCAAGCCCTGTAAAGACGGCCTCAACTTTATCCGCAAATTCCGTAGCCGAGTCGAATGCCGTCACCACGCCATTGGTGATGGTCATGCCAGTGGCAGTGGTGGCAATCGTGTTGCCGGGCAACTTGATGGTGTCGCCCGCAGTGGCGTCAAACCCGGTAATCACATCCCACCCATCATTGACCGGGTTGGAGTCGGAGGCATCGGTAGCGTCCACGCCCTGCGTAGTGACCACTTCCGGAATTGTGCCGTCGGAGCCGGCTGTTTTTTCAGTGCCGTTGTCCGCTGAGCTCGTGTTGTATGAAGTTGCAACCAGGCTCAGGCTAACAGCAGCTTCTAGTGGGCTAGTCCAAGTAAGAGTCAAAGCAGAGCCCGTACCTGTCACTGTGCAGCCAAGTGCATCATACCCGTCTGCGGCCTCAATAGCGCTCACCAGCGTAGCAATATTATTGTCAGCCAAAGCAGCTGTGGTCACAGAGTTACTTCCAACGGTAAGTGTATATGTGGAATCTGCTGCAAGAGTTGCATTGTTAATAGTGAGCACCTCGCTCGTATCTCCAATGGATGCTTCGCCACTATCGGTTCCC
>JAFTDG010000058.1 GCA_017454325.1 Desulfovibrio sp.
CCTGGCGGCTCTCATCCTGATCTTCGCTGGACACTCGCGCGTAGAAAAAGACATCGGGCGGCCTGACCTTAGCCACCTTCTGCACCTTCTGTTCCTGCTTTTTTTTGCTCTCGTTGTTTCCCTTTTTCTTGGCCCTGCGTTTCTTTATGGCTGCCGTGTTCTTCATATCTGCCTCCTCTCTGGTTGTGCCCCGCGTCTGTACGCAGGGCCCTGTATTTCCTGCACTATGCCGGGCTGGGAGCGTCAGGGCAAGAGCAGGGCAAAGCCCTGCCCCTGCCTGAGAAAAGTTGCACCTTCGTGCTTGCGGAGCGGCGGCGTGCATCGTATGCTTTGGCGGATAGGGGCAGTACATGCACACAGAACACCAGCACGCATCTGAGGGAACGTCCGGGCACGCGCCGGGCAGTCTGCCACGCAACGGCAGCATGGCCTGGTATGAGGGGCCGCATAAGGATGCGCTCATCTATCTTATGGTTGCCATCTTTCTGGTGGAGCTTATTGTGGGTGGGGTGGCCTTTTTTTACGGGCTCATGCACGCTGCACCAGAAAGCCCTGGTGGGCCGCCCCTGGCGCGCTTTCCCTGGTTGGGCTGGGGCGTAGCGGCGGTGCTTGCGCCTGTTGGCCTCCTGCTCATTCTGCATTTGGCCGGCTCCTTTGTCGGCCACATGCTCGGCCGGGAAGCGAACACTGACGCCACAGGGGAGGCGAGCCCTGCGGATGCCGCACAACTTCCTGAGCGCTGGCAGCGGTTTTATGCCATTATCCGCAATGCGCCCACGGTGGTGGTGCTGCTGGGTATCTTGCTCCTGGGGGCCGCCCTGTTTTTTGTGGACGGTGCCTTTTCGACCTTGCAGCGTTTTGGCAGCGCACTGACACCCTATATTCCCTGGCTGGCGGGCAGTTTTGCCACCGTGATTGCGGTGTGTTATCTGGTGCATCGTTGTTTTATGTACCGGCACCACCATTTGCAGGAGGAATATGCCTACCGGCGTGAAGTGCTGGAGCGCACAGGCATTGTGCTGGTGGACAAGGGCAGTGTACCCCTGCTGCAGCAGGAGGGGCAGCCCAGCGCCATCGGCGCACAGGTGCTTGCTGCCGACGCCCTGCCACCGGCCGGAGAGGGCGGCGCATCCCGCTCCGATACGGCCGGAGCGCCTGAAGAAACAATCACAGATGCACATATTGTTGATGTCCGAGGGCAGGACGATACGCCCCGGGCCGGCGGCACCGGGCCGCACAGTGACACAAATGGTGCATTGTAACCAAACACAACGAGGATGCCATGTCCCAGAACGAACTTGTTTCCCTTGAGGCGGCCCCCATCGCTGAAGCGAAGGTGCGCGAAGCTGCTGCTGCCATTGATTTCAGTGATCCTACCCTGACCTTGAGCTATGGTGCCAAAACCATGGAGGACATTGCAAAATTTGCAGATTCACTCCTTGGAAATGTGCGGGTGAAGGATTCTGGCCCTGTGGGCGAGAACCTGGCCGAGCTTATGTTGAAAGTGAAGGACGTGGACCTGGATGCCATTTCCGGCGAAAAGAAGAGTTTTCTGGAATCCCTGCCGCTGGTGGGCCGTTTTTTCAATACGGTGGAACGTACAGTGCAGCAGTTTGACACGGTGCTGTCACAGGTGGACGGCATTTCAGAAAAACTGGAAGATGCCAAATTCAGCCTGCTCAAGGATATAGAAGTGCTGGAGCAGCTCTACACACACAATAAAAGTTTTTACGAGAATCTGTGCGCGCATATTCAAGCTGGGGAAGAATGCCTGGCCAAGGCGCGGGAAGAAGAACTGCCCAAACTGGAGGCTGAGGCAAAGGCGCAGCCCGGCAGTTTGGCTGCGCAGAATTTACGCGACTATGCTGACAGGTTGAACCGTTTTGAACGCCGTCTGCATGATTTGAAGCTTTCGCGCACCATTACCCTGCAGACAGCGCCCCAGATACGCATGCTGCAGAGCAATGACCAGACCCTGGCCGAAAAAATCCAGACCAGTATCCTTGCCACCATACCCATCTGGAAAAACCAGATGGTGCTGGCTCTCTCTATTCACGGGCAGCAGGCGGCAGCCAAGCTGCAGAAGAATGTGGCCGATACCACCAACAGCCTGCTGGTCAAGAATGCCGAAATGCTCCAGCAGTCTACCGTGGAAACAGCACGGGAGGTGGAGCGTTCTATTGTTGATCTGGAATCCCTGAAGACCGTACACCAGAAATTGCTGGCCACCATTGAGGAAACCATGAATATTGCCCGCGAAGGTCGTGAACGCCGCCGCGCCACGGAAAAGGAACTGGAAAACATGGAAAACGATCTGCGCAATCAGCTGCTGGGCATGGCACAGCAGAAAAGCAAGGATATCATAGAAGGTGCTCAGGGCGGAACCGCCATTGCTGCTGCGCAGGAAGCACCTGTAGAACCCGTAGCGCGAAACTGACGGGCGTATGGCCATGGCATCCCTCAGTGACACGCTGGTATCGGCCTACGGCAAGGTAGTGATGGCGCTGGGCCAGATAGGGCGGCGCATTTTAGTGCATTTGGTCGCCCTTACGGTGGCGGCACTTGTGAGCTCGGCAGCCACAAGCATATTGCCAGAGTCAACAAGCACGATAGTTGGTGTCTATATTGGCCTTATCTGTCTGTTGCCGCGGGGCAATCCGCGAGAGGCCGCATGGTATATACCCACCCTGCTGGGCATGGCTCAGTCCGTGCTGCTGGTGCTGCTGGGCATACCCTGGCCGCTGGTTTTCCTCTGGGGTGGTCTGCAAACATGGATACAGCGTTTGTGGGGGTGCCGCGGCAGTTTTGGCTGGGAATGGGCCGTGGCCCCCATGCTGGTCATGAGCATAAGCATACTGCTTCAGGATTTTATGCTCTGGTACATTCCCCTGTGGCCCTTGCTGTCCATACCTGTGGTGACCGTAGCTGGTGTTGTCGCCATGGCGGTGTACCGTCGATCGCAGGGGGAAGCCATCCACCGTCGTATGCTGGACGAGGCCCTGGAGCGTCTGCACCGCGCCATCTCCTGGCGCGTGTTGCCGGACGAGGCGCAGCAGTTGGGAGAACTCCTGCTGTCACAGGCCACTGCCTATAAAGGAGTACATGCGGCCAACGCTGCGGGCTATGCCCTTGTGGAACGTGTGGACGCGGTCAGCCGCAAAGTGGACGATAACGTCAATGAAATACGTGCCCTCAGGGGCGATGCCGGCAACGCGCTGGCAAAAAAGGTCTTGCGCTCAGCCCGGTGGAACAGTGTGGCAAGCCGTATGCCGCAGTTGGACGGGCTGCTCGCGGATATCAGGGATTGTAATGCGGCTTTGCTGGAGGCCATGCAGCGTAGTAAGGCAGATGCAAAGAAGGGGAATGCAGCAGGCGCTACAGACGATGCCGGGCGCATGGCTGGTTATGAGGATGCCGCACGGCAGCTGCTGTTTAAGAAAACTTCCCTGCCCGTCGAACTGACGCGGCATGTGGAAAGCATTGTTGCCTCGGCGCTGGGTATTGTGGAGTGCATGCGCAAGGACCCTGCAGACGTGCCCGTGGGGCACAAGTTTCTGGGCCGCTACCTGCAGGCTACGCACAGGGTAGTGGACGAATATGTGCGTCTGGCTGCCGAGAACAACGGGCAGGAGGATGTAGCCGCCGCGCTCGCTCGCAGTGGTGAGATACTGGAGCGTATGGCCACGGCGTTTGCCGATGAACGCAAGAATATGCTGCAGAACGATGCCATTAACTATACGGCAGAACTGAACGCTCTTGACGCCATGCTTAAGATGCGCGGCAAGTAGCCGCCAAGTGGATACAAGTACCTGGCCGCCCGTCTGCCGTAACCGGCAGACGGGCGGTTTTGCGTCGGCTGCGATCGCATCACTGGTTGGTGGATTGCTGACGTGTAAGAGCAATATCTGCCAGGGCGTTGACGCAGGCTGCGGCCACGGCGGAGCCGCCCTTGCGGCCCAGGAGGGTAAAATGCGGCCAGGGGCTTTGGTGCAGCAGTTCCTTGGCTTGGGCAGCATTCACAAAGCCCACGGGCATGCCTACAATCAGGGCCGGAGGTGGAGCGCCCCGGGTGAGGATGTCCAGCAGGCCCAACAGGGCCGTAGGTGCGTTGCCAATGACAACAATGGCACCTGCCATGTGTGGAGCAATGGCCAGGAGTCCGGCGC
>JAFTDG010000009.1 GCA_017454325.1 Desulfovibrio sp.
AATTCTGGCCTGTCCCAAGTGTTTAAGCCCATTGCGCGCCCTGGAGGAAAATGATGCCCTTGTAGGCCTTGCCTGCCCAGAATGCTCAGTGCTCTATCCTGTGCGGGACGGCATACCTATCATGCTCATTGAAGAGGCGCTGAATCTTGACTCGTGGAACGAGAAACACCCCAATGCCAAGGAACGTTCCTGATGCGCCTGCTCATTGCTTCAGACTTACATGGATCGTTTGAAAGCTTGCATTTTCTTCTGGACAGGGCGCATACTTTACGCCCGAGCACCCTCGTGCTGCTGGGCGATCTGGTTTATCACGGACCGCGCAATCCATTGCCACAGGGGTATGATACACGCGCAGTGCTCAAGGCAATGCCTGATCTCACAGCGCTAACCTGCCCTGTGGTGGCCGTGCGCGGCAACTGTGATGCCGAAGTTGACCTCGCGCAGCTCCCCTTTCCCGTAGCTGAGAATGCTTGGATAGAGGCCGACGGCCTGAACATCTTTGTAAGCCACGGGCACCGCTTGCCAGAATATCCACCCTGCCCAAACTTCCAGCAGGGAACGGTATTGCTGCGTGGCCATACCCATGTACCGCGCGGGGAAACACTTGGCGGCCTGCATTTCTGGAATCCGGGGTCCCTTTCTCTGCCCAAGGGAGGTTCAGTACGCAGCTATGGCCTGTATGAAGATGGCGTTTTTCGCGTACTTGACATGCAGGGCAACGAAGTGCTGCGTCATTCTCCCGCTGATGCCTGATCTTCTCTGACCGCTGCTCATGCCGATGCGACCTCTGTTCACGCTCTGCAACGGGCTAACACTCATATTGGCCTCAGCTTCGCCACGACGCAGGCAATTTCTGAAAGAATGGGGTCTGCCCTTCCAAGTACACAGCGCCAATGTACGAGAACCCCGCCCAGCTTCAGGCGAAACACCAGATGACTATACCCGTCGTGCTGCTGTAAGCAAGGCACAGGCTGTTGCTCGCGATCTGACAGGCCAAGCAACTGCCCCACTGCATTGCATAATACTTGCCGCAGACACGGCAGTTGCCGTAGAAGGGAACATCCTGGGCAAACCAGACAATCCCGACCATGCCCTGTGCATGCTCGAACGATTGAATGGCCGCGAACATGACGTCATCAGCGCTGTCTGCCTGCTCGTACCCCGCAATACAGGTCCAGAGCACCCCCCGGCTACAGTCAAAGCAGACGTTTTTGACCATTGGCGACAACTGGTTTTCAGTAATACAAGCCGTGTCTTTTTTTACCGCTGGCCCCATTCCATGCTACAAGCATATATTCACACAGGCGAGCCAGTTGATAAGGCTGGCGCATACGCCATTCAGGGACAAGGAGCCTTTCTCGTGGAACGAGTGGAAGGCTCATGGAGTACCGTGGTAGGACTCCCGGTCACCGAACTGGCATGCCTGCTGTTACACTACGGACTCATAGCACCTGCTACGCACAAGCCATAGGCTTTTCGGCGTTCCCTCAGGAATTCACACTTTGTTTGCAGATTCTTGTCAGCTTGCCTGCAGTTGCCTATTGAAGTTTTTTTTAGACTTGAAGTATTTTTTAGACATTGTCTCTTATGAAAAAACACGTCCTATATTCGGGGATAGTATTCCACGCGCTGACACCTGCATAATCAGGCACATTGAAAAGTCAAACACAAACTAACATTCAATAATTTCAGTTAAATAGGTCTATTCTATATTTATCTTGAAAAAGTCT
>JAFTDG010000059.1 GCA_017454325.1 Desulfovibrio sp.
CCCTGCTCGGGCCGGTAGCGTCGTTCGCAGGCCAGCGCCTGGGCTACGCTGGTGCCAGCAACCATGGCCGTGACCCGAAGCACGTCTTCCGGAGCCAGGCTGTCTACGACCCAGCCCGAAAGGGTCAATCCCCTGTCCATCTGCAGCTCCCCTTGCAGGGCAGGCGTATTTACGGCTTTTGCCAGATTCAGGGGTTCTCCGAGATAATCTGTGGTATTAGCGATGCGCACATGCAGTTCTGTGCCGCTTTCCAGCGCTGCAGGGGGCAGGGCAATCCAGAACCCACAGCCTTTGGGCTTCTGTAGTTCCGCCCGGGCAATGCCCATGACGCATCCGTCCACTAGCACCTCCACCCAGAGATGGTCCGGGGTGTCCTTTGCGCAGGCCCAGCCGCTGATGCCCGTGCCATCCAAACGGAATTCGCCTTCGTAGCTGTTCATGCGGCCTCCGCAGGAAGCAGCCCCATGGCAAGATTGCGCACCTTGCGGCTTGCAAGCCAGGTGCGCCATGCCTGCACCCTGGCAGGTTCGGGCTGCTCAACAAACAGCAGGCCCGAGAGGTTCAGGGGGCGCAGGTCCTGCAGTTCGGGGAGCGGGGAGAAATTTTCCGGATGTGGGGCTTTGCCCCAGACCTGTTGCAGCTGGTACACATAGAGGGTGACATCAGCCCTGTGCCTTGCAAACCGACAGAGGCACTGCCAGCCCTGTGTACGCAGAGGGGGAATAACAAGCAGGCAGGCATAGGGCGCAATAGCTGTCATCCTTGCAAGATTGGCCCCACCGTTAACGGAAAATGCTAGGGGAAGACCCATGACTTCAGCGAGGCGTGCAGCCCAGAGGCGCATGCCATGCACCACAAGGCCGGTAAAGGCGCAGTGTTGTGCTAGCGCGGCCAAAGCATCCTGATCATGCGGCAAGTAAAAAAACATGTCCGCCAAAGCCACATCCGGGAAACAGCGGGCCAGAATCTTGGTTTGCGTGCCGCAGGGCAGTACAAAGAGCTGTGCTAGTGCGTCGGAACCAGGGGGCAGCACGGGTGCGGCAAATTGCTCTGCCCAGGGGAAGGCGTGCACGACCCCACCCATGCCAGCACTGGCTCTGCGCGAAATATGGTCACGGATACTGCGCAGGGGGTCTTCAAGAAGAAAACGGTCGTATTCCTGCTTGTACGCGGGGAAGGCTGTGAAAATGGCCTTGTTGTTTTGCATGACCATGGCATGCTTGGCCACCCCGAAGGAGCGTCCCTGCAGATGCGCCACATACACGTTGCAGGCGGCGTAATTTTTGAGACCCAGCTTTTTGCAGCGCAGGCAGAAATCCGTTTCTTCGCCGTAGCCGCGACAGAGCATCAGGCCGTCAAAGCCGCCGCACAGGTCAAGCGCCCGACGTGTGAGGAGTATACAGAAACCTACGCCTACGGGTATTTCCCGCACGCGCATATCCGGGGGCAGGCTGGCGCATGCCGTGTCAAGCAAGGCCGCTTGCCGCAAGGTCGTGACGTTGCCCCTGTCATCCCAGCCCGGGAACGAGAGCAGTTCGGCATGGGACCCCATGGGCGTCACTGTCCCCGCGACCGGCAGTCGGGCAACGTCAGCCATGCGGTCCAGCCAGTTGCCATGCACCAGGGTGTCGCTGTTGAGCAGGAGCACGTTGCCGTCGGGCACACGGGAAAGGGCAAGGTTCACGCTGCCCAGAAAACCCATATTGGTGGGGGTGGATGCCAGCAGCAGAGAACCGCGGGCTGCCAGCCGCTTGAGCGCCGCATAAAGGCGGGGATTCGGACCATGGTCCCACATGGCAAGAAGGGTCATTGGTGTGCTGTTGTGTTTGCGAGAGGCTAGCACCGAGCCGATGCATGCTAGGGTTTCCGCGTAGCCGTCGTAACAGGGAATAATGATGGTGACACCTTGCTGCGCATTGCAGTGGTTGTGGGCTGAAGGCGTTCGTATAGGGCGGGCAGCGTCGCAGGGTGAACACGTGACGGGGCTGCCCGTGACATGCTGCCCATCCACTGTGACCGTCATCGTATAGGCGTGGTCGCATGGGGCGAGGGGTATATTGAGTACGCACAGCGTGTGGTCGCCCACGAGGGTCTTGTTTACCTTGCCCGTGGGCAGGGGACTGCCCCCCTGTGCGTTCAGGGCGTAAGACTGCCCCTGCGCCAGCCACAGCCAGCCGCGCAGACGCCCGGTGTGGATGCCGCAACTGCCCCGTACAGCACTGTCATGCCGTGCCAGTTCCTTCAGAAAGGCCGTGGAGGGATGCGAGATAAAAACATGCCTGAGTATGCACAGATAGTGGGCGGCGATCTCCGGCTCCTGAGCAAGCCAAGCCGTACGCAGGGCGTTTTCCAGCCAGTCCATGCGGTCAGGGCTCTTATTGAGCGCGTTGTCCCAAAAATCCAGGGCGGCACGGCCAAGGCCGATTTTGGCGAGGGTATGGGCGCAGAGCACATGGGCCTCAGGATGTATATTCCCATAGCGCTGGGAAAAAGCCAGGGCAAATGCAAGCCCGTCAGCCAAACGCCCTTCCCTCAAGGCGGCAACGGCATGGCTTGCCAGCCCTTCAGCCCCAAGTACAAACAGCGATTTGCGCACACGTTACCCCGGAACATGAACAGGCCGGGCGCTCCGCACACCCAGCCTGTCACGGTTCGGCAGCGGCCTAGAAACCGCTGTCATAGCCATTTATAACATATTGCTCGCCGTCGTTGCCAAGCACTTGAACAGCAAGGTCGCTGGCCGCTATATTCCAGGCCACTGTTTCACGGTCCACGGTGCCCGCGTCCAGCTGGGCGATATAGCTGGCCGCCTGCTCCGCGTCGGTGGTGCCGAGGTTGTCATACAGAGCGTTGACGTATTCCGTATTGTTCATTCCGGCATACCTGTTGTGGAATTCGTCACAGTTGAGGAACGAGCGCACCAGATGTTCCGTAGAATGATCGCTGTCTGTTTTTTGGAACTCCGTTGTCCACCACTTGAAGCCGCCGAGGGTGCTGTCTCCCCAGCCGTCGTCACCGTCAATGGCCTCTCGGCCTAGGGCGACCTTGTACAGTTTGGCCACGAGGCTTTCCACCTCGTTGTGGGCGAGGATGGTGATGTGATCCACGCCATTTTCAATCTTGCCGTCCCCGTTCACGTCCGTGCCGATGAGCTCCACGCCGTCCAGGGTGACGTCCGCAGATTGCATGATGAAACGACCATTGGAAAATGTAAACGAGTGCTTGATGGTGGGGCCAAACAGCGTCAGAAGGTCGAAGCCATCGCCAGCATCCACCGAGATTTCGGCGGTATTCTGCGCTTCTTCGTCAAGAAATAACGCGTCGTCGCCTCTGCCCATTTTTAACTCGCCGTTAAACTCACCATGTACCATGATCTCGTCCATGCCATCGCCGGTGTCGACCGAGGCCTGGCCTCCCTGGATGTCAACGTTGTTGCCGCCGTTGCCCATGGAGACGTTCAGGCCGTCGGGCTTGACGAGCTGGGCAATGACGCCTTCGTCGCTGGTCAGGTTGACGTTGCCACTCGCGCCTTCGTCAAAGACGGCCGTCTCCACCTTGGTGAAGGTCGCGTCATTGAACGTGGCGTCCTTCTGGGAAACGAGGCCCACGTTGGTGTTGTCAGTGCCGGACGCATCATCAGTGGAAAGGACGGGGGTATTGCCGTCGATCAGGGCTTGTATTGCCAGCTGGGTTTGTAGGCTGAGGCCGGAGTTCACCCCGATGAGATTTTCTAATTGCTGATTGTTCGCTTCGTATTGTGCCATTACCATTTCTCCTGAGTAAGAACATCATCCTGTGGAGAATATTCTATGAATATGCCTGCAAAAAACATTTTTTCAGAAACGTGTCTAAACTTTTTTGTATGGAAGAACAATCACCCCATGGGGTGATAATGTAAGAATCATCCTCATTGATGCCCAGGATGGTATGCTGCAACGCACTCATCCTTTTGGGTGAGTGTTTGATAAAAGGGAAACAGAGAGCGACGAATCAGCCTCTTCGGGGTCATTTACTACGTGCCCATCTGGGAAGGTAGGGACGCCGCTGTGTTCATATTGATGTTACCGAGTGTAATAGTGGTGCGGATGAACATGGCACAGCCGTCCGCCTCCACAGGCTGCCGATATGCTGATCAGCTATACGCGTTGACACGGTGTGGACAGGATACTACTTCGATGCCTGAGATAGTATCGCTTTCGAAATCAATGTAGTCCCTGATCCCTTCAATTTCACCTCTGAGAACTGCGGAATCAACATCAAATTCAATCTTTGAATGGTAGCCTCGGTACTCTAAGATATTATATCATAGAACTTGCTCGTATTCAGTGGCTATAAGACACCAGACATACAATAGCCTATATCTGGGCGACAATGCTATCGCGTTTTTGCTCATTGATGGCCGTGTTCATGCAGTTGAGCGAGATCATGCAGGGGCCGCTGTTTCCAGCGGCAATATACAACAAGGCTATTCTTGCTAAAGCTCGATGACGTTCTGGTAACAAGATGGGCACATCTTGACGCGGAAAAGCAATCAACAATCCTCACATATGACCCCGAATGGATCTTAGGGCGGCACTTCCAAGAAACCAGCGCGGAGATTGTCGAGGTACAAGCCCCACCGCTCCATCATGCGTTTGCGTTTTGCAAGGTGCGTTGTGCTGATGTAGGCTCGACCATTTGGTTCGCGCACGGTATGGGCTAATTGCTGTTCAATAATGTCATATCGTTC